>JAPUIN010000308.1 GCA_027297005.1 Acidobacteriota bacterium | reverse complement strand
CGCTGGCCCGGGTGATCCAGACACACGTGCGTGATCCGCTGACCGAGGAGATCCTGTTCGGCCGCCTGGAGCGCGGTGGCACCGTGCGGATCGGATTGGCGAGGAAGGCGCTGACGTTCGCCATCGAGCCCGCCGAGACCGTGTCTGCCTGACTGCGGATCGCGGCGAGGCCACATGCACCGCGGCCTTTGACTCGCTCGCGCAGTCCACAAGAGACCCTCCGCACCGCATGGCGCGGCTCGATGCAGCCTCGGCGCGAGTGGCCTCACCGCGATCCGCCCCCCGATCTGCCGGTGCATGCTCCCTCTGCACGTCGGACGATGGCGTTGCTCAACCACTTTCGGGCGGGGTAGAGTCCGGGCTCAATCTGTGACGAGAGGAGATCAAGATGAGGACCGGCAAGCCGGCCATGGCTGTCGTTCTGACTCTGGGCGCCCTGCTCTCCGGATGCGGCCCCCGGGTGGAGGATCATGGCGCCGCTCCGCGGGAAAGCGCGCAAGGGGAAGAGGGAATGAATCAGTTCGCTGAGTCCTACACCAAGCTGGCCCTAGCGCTGGGGCGCCACGACAAAGATTACGTCGACGCGTATTTCGGCCCGCAGGAGTTCAAGGATCAGGCGGAGCGTGACGCCCTTGCGGTCGACGCGATCGGTGAGCAGGCGCGCGCGCTGTTGAGCGACCTGAGCGCCACACCCGTACCGGCCGACCCTCCGGCGCGGTTCCGGCGCACCGGTCTCGCGGGCCAGATCCGGGCTCTTGCGGCACGGGCCGATCTGGTGGGCGGACGGACGATGACCTTCGACGAGGAATCGCGGCTGCTGTATGACGCCGTCGCGCCGACGCACGGCACGGAGCACTTCGAGACGATCATCGCGCGGCTCGACGGGGCGCTCCCCGGAGAGGGGTCGGTGAGGGATCGCTACGAGGCGTACCGGTCGCAGTTCGTGATCCCGGTCGATCGTCTGGACGAGGTGTTCAAGGCCGCGATCGAGGCCTGCCGCGAGCGCACCGCGCGCCACGTCACCTTGCCGGTGGGCGAGAGTTTCACGCTGGAGTATGTCACTGACAAATCGTGGAGCGGTTACAACTGGTACCAGGGGGACTACAGGAGCCTGATCCAGGTCAACACCGATTTTCCGATCTATATCGACCGCGCGATCGATCTCGCCTGCCACGAGGGTTACCCGGGGCATCATCTCTTCCACACGCTTCAGGATCAGGCGCTCGTCAAGGAGAGGGGCTGGGTCGAGTACACGATCTACCCGCTGTTCGCGCCGCATTCGCTCATCGCGGAAGGGAGCGCCAATTACGGCATCGACATCACCTTCCCTGGAGAGGAGCGCATGGCCTTCGATCGCGACGTGCTCTTCCCGCTCGCCGGCCTGGACCCCGTGCGGGCAGAGGAGTACTACGCCATCCACGCCCTGAAGGAGGATCTGAACTACGCCGGAAACGAGGCGGCGCGCCAGTACCTGGATGGGACAATCGATGCCGCGCAGGCGACGGAGTGGCTGGTGCGCTATGCTCTGATGAGCCGGGAGCGCGCCGGGCAGAGGCTCCGGTTCATCGAGCAGTACCGCAGCTATGTCATCAACTACAACCTCGGCAAGGATCTCGTCCGGCGTTACGTCGAGTCGAAGACCGGCCCATCGGGATCGTCGGAGGAGAGATGGAAGGTATTCCTCGGCCTGCTCGCCTTTCCGAAGATGCCCTCCGAGTTGGGCTGAGCGGCGCTCTGCTGGAGGATCGCCGATAAAATGATCATTCGCGATCGCCCGCTGGAATGATAGGAGCACGAGAACCGGATCATCGGCTGTGGACCGATGCATGCCCCGGACAGACTCCTGGCCTTCAGGATCTTTTTTCGGCGTTGGCTGGAGGAAGCTTCCCCTTCCGGCGGAGCTTCTCACGCTTCTTACGCCGATGGCGGCGCTGGTGGATTTCGGCCTTTCTTGTGCCTTTGCCCATGGCTCCTGCTAGTTGATGATCGAACGGTCTGGATGCCTCCGGGGTTTTCCCGAAGGTCCCTATCCTACCCTAAGGGGCGACCGTGGCCTAGGAGCCTGTCCGGGGGGATTGTGTGGGGTCGTGTTCGGGACGCCGCGCCGCCACATGCGGACAGGCTCCAGGAGGAGGCGGCGCGACGCAATTCCGGTGCCCCACGTGCGGGTGTGACCGCTTGACCGCGGCGGTCAGTGTTCTATGATAGGCGCCCGATCGAGAGCCCATCCCGGAGGAACCGCATGAAGAGTCTCGTCCTCGCCAAACAGGTCCCCGGCAACGATTCCCCGTTTCGCATCGACGGCGCCGGAACGTGGGTGGAGGAGGGAAACCTCACCTTCGGTCTCAACGACTACGATCGCTACGGACTTGAGGTGCTCCTGAAGCTCAAGGATGCCGGACGCGTCACCGAAGTCGTGGCGTTGACGGTCGGCCCGGACCGTGCCTCCGCCGTGCTCCGGACCTGTCTCGCGACCGGTGCCGATCGCGCGATTCACATCAAGGATGACGCTCTCGCCGGCGCCGATCCCCTGTCAGTGGCGAAGGTGATCGCCGCGGCGATCAAGGGAGAGGAGTTCTCCCTGATCGTCGCCGGGCTGCAGGCCGACGACGACAATTACGGTCAGACCGGCCCGCTGGTCGCGCGGTGGCTGGATCGTCCCTGCGCCACGGCTGTCCTGGGGCTGGAGCTTCAGGATGGTGCGGTCCGGGTCGAGCGTGAGCTCGAGAACAACCTGCGGCAGGTGGTCGACCTGACTCTACCGGCCGTCATCACGGTGCAGACCGGCATCAATGAGCCTCGCTACGCCAGCCTCAAGGGGATCATGGCGGCCAAGAAGAAGGAGATTAAAATCGTCGGCCTCGCTGACCTCGGGCTCGACGCATCGAGCGTCGGGGGAGCATCGTCCCGCATGAAGACGGTGCATCTTGACCTGCCGCCCAAGAGTGAGGGGGCGGAGATCATCAAGGGTGGACCGAGTGAGATCGCCGCGGAGCTCGTGAAGAGAATCCGCGAGAAGACGGGGGTCATCTAGCCATGGCGTGCAAGGCGATCATCGTTGCGGAACATGAGGGCGGAGCGGTTCGGGACATTACTTATGAGCTGCTTGGCATGGCACACAGGCTGGCCGGCGAGGCCGGCTGGAATGCTGCCACCGACATCAAGGCGGTCCTCCTGGGAAACGGGATTGAGAATCTGGCCGGCGAGATCGCAGCGCGGGGAGCCGCCGAAGTCATTTACGTCGAGGGGGAGGCGCTCGCGAACTACACCGGGGACGCCTCCCGTCGCGTCATCGAGGAGGTGGTCAAGGCCGAGGATCCGGCCATCGTCCTGTTCGGACACACGCCGAACGGCTGGGATGCCGCCCCCCTGGTGTCGGCGGGGCTCGACCGTCCTCTGGCTACCGAATGCTCGGCCATCACCTTCGACGGCGGCAAGGCGCTGTTCACGCGGAAGGTGTTCAACGGGAAATTCGTGCAGATCGTCGATCTCGGCGGTGCGCAGCCGCTGATTGCGACGGTCATGCGCGGTGCTGCACAGCCAGCCGCGCCGGGCGGCAGCGGATCCGTGCGCAAGATCCAGCCGTCGTTTGCCGACGGGGATTTGAAGGCCAGGTTCGTCGAGATCAAAAAGGGTGAGACCGGCGCGGTTGATCTGAGTCAGGCTGAGATCATCGTGTCCGGAGGGCGCGGAGTCGGCTCGGCCGAAAAGATCTCAGTCGTCAAGGAGCTGGCCGACGCGCTCGGCGGCCAGCTCGGCGCGTCGCGCCCCGTGACCGACATGGGATGGTTGCCGCACGAGCACCAGGTTGGCAGCAGCGGCGTGACCGTGAGCCCCAAGCTCTATATCGCCTGTGGTATTTCCGGCGCCATCCAGCACATCGTCGGGATGCGCGGCGCTGGCTACATCGTCGCGATCAACAAGGACCAGGACGCGCCGATTTTCGGCGTGGCCGACGTCGGGGTGGTGGGGGATCTGTTCGAGATCGTTCCGGCCCTCACCAAGGCGGTGAAAGAGGCCCGGGGGGAGGGCTAGGCGTCCGGCTCAGATCCCCGGTGCCATCGACGCTGCGTCGAGGTCGTTTGGCTTGACCCACAGAATCATGCCGAACCCCACCCCCGGCGCGCAGGCGGCGTTGAGTGCATCCACGTTGACCCGCCCCGCCACCGAACCTCTCGAGCACCTACGGCGGCCAACCCGAGGATACCCTCGCTCGAAGCGTTGTCCCGGTGCCAGCCGATCCGTGAGCGGTCGGCCCGGCCGCCGATTGCGTGTTAGAATCAGCCTTTCCGTTAGAGGTGAACGCTATGTCCAGACGATTCAGGGAAAATGACCGAGACGGACCGCGGATCGAACGCACGCCGCTGATTTCAATCGGGGCACTGCTGGGCGCCACGCTGGCGGGTATGGTGATTCTGCTCTTCATGGCGGTCATGAATTGGGACCAGACGCGGCGCATTCAGAAGAGCCTGGATGCAAGGCTCGGAGAGATCGAGACTCGGCTGACGCAGATCTCGGCCAAGGTCGACCGGCCGGCGCCCACGGCGCAGCGGGCACGGCGGGGGCCAGATCCGAACAAGGTCTATCAAGTGAAGACGGAGAACGCACCGTACCGGGGGCCGAAGGACGCCCCGGTTACGATCGTCGAGTTCTCCGACTTTCAGTGACCGTTCTGCGCGAGGGTCGGTCCGACCCTCAAACAGATTCAGAAAGTCTACGGGGATCAGGTCCGGATCGTCTGGAAGCACCACCCGCTGAGCTTCCACAAGGACGCGCCGCTCGCTCACACCGCCTCGATGGCGGCACTCGAGCAGGGGAAGTTCTGGGAGTACCACGATCTGCTGTTCGAGAACCATCCGAAGATCCAGAGGAACTTTCTCCTCCAGTACGCCGGGGATCTTGGCTTGGACGTGGCAAAATTCGAGAAGGCGATCGACAGCAACGTGAGCCAAAAGACGATCGACGCTGACGCGGCCGAGGCACAGAAACTCGGCGCAACCGGCACACCCGCCTTCTTCGTAAACGGGCGCTACTTGTCGGGCGCCAAACCGTTCCAGGCGTTTGCCGAGGTGATCAACAGCGAGCTGACCCGCCTGAAGCTGCCGATCCCGAAGGAGGCCAGGCCCGCGGGAGGTTGATGCCGCTCCCGCCGGTGCGGCGTGAAGTGGTGGGATGATGATTCAACCTCGCACGGTCGCGTTCGCGCCGCAGCGCGTGATCTCGTGAAGTCACGGAGTTGATTACGAATCGGGCGGGTTCCCGCACGCCCGTCGGAAGGAGTACCCGATGAACCGAACGCTGAAATGGCTGCTGATCACCTTCGCCCTGTTTATCTTCATCCTCGTGTCGTTGGGGTACATGGTGAACCTGGCGATGCGTCCGGGCTCGGACAGCATCCTCACGGTGACCATACGGGGCGACATCCCGGAGCAGGCGGCGGCCGGCACGATCGAAAAGCTCCTCGGTAAGAAGTCCCGCACCGTCAGGGACATCATCGAGGCGATCCTGAAGGCGCGGGACGATGACGCGATTAATGGTCTTCTCCTGACCGTTGACCGCTCGACCCTCGGGTTCGCGACCGCACAGGAGGTGCGCGACGCGATCCTGACCTTCAGGGAATCGGGCAAGTGGGCGGTCGCCTACCTGGAGACGGCGGGGGAGTTTTCCTCCGGCAACAA
>JAPUIN010000307.1 GCA_027297005.1 Acidobacteriota bacterium | reverse complement strand
TCGGGCGATCATCTGAAGACTATTGAGGAGCGCGACTACACGACCCGCGAGTCGCGCGATCTCGAGGGGATCGTCCGGCATTTTCTCGACGAGGTCGATGCGCCGGCGATCATCAGCGCCTGCTTCGGGATCGCCGGCCCGGTCCGCGAGGGGGTCGTCCGGACGACGAACCTGCCGTGGATCATCGACGCCGCAAAGATGTCACGCGACCTGTCGATCCGCAGTGTCCTGCTGATCAACGATCTCGAGGCGACCGCCTTCGGCATCGAGGAGCTTGCGGAGGGCGATCTCGCCATGCTGGCGCCGGGCGACCCCGCTGCGTCGGGGAACGCCGCCGTCATCGCCGCCGGCACCGGTCTGGGGGAGGCGGGGATCTACTGGGACGGGAACCAGCGCCGGCCGTTCGGCACCGAGGGGGGACACTCGAGCTTCGCGCCGAGCGGCGAGATGGAGATCGACCTGCTGCGTCATCTCACTGAACAGTTCGGTCACGTCAGCTGGGAGCGGGTGCTGTCGGGGCCGGGCCTGCACAACATCTATATGTTTCTGCGCGACACCGGGCG
Organism: Acidobacteriota bacterium; assembly: GCA_027297005.1. The sequence goes on along the minus strand of JAPUIN010000307.1, from coordinate 4,765 downwards.
CGGAGAGGAGTCGGAGTGGCTCGCGGCGGAGATGCGCGACGGTGATCCGGCCGCGACGATCTCGCGGGCCGCGCTCGAGGGGCGATCGTCACTCTGCACCCTGGCGCTCGATCTCTTCGTGTCGCTGTACGGCTCAGAAGCGGGAAATGTCGCCCTCAAGACGATGGCGACGGGTGGACTGTACGTCGGTGGTGGCATCGCGCCGAAGATCATCGATAAGCTGAAAGGGCCGGCCTTCATGAAGGCGTTCGTCGGGAAAGGACGCTTCCAGGCTTTCCTCGAGGCGATCCCGGTGCGGGTGATCCTGAACGACCGGACGGCCCTGCTCGGTGCCGCGCGGCGTGCCGCAGGGGCGAAAGCGCGAGGCTGATCGCGGAGACACGACCATGGCTGACATTCAGCCCGAGATCCGGATCGTCGCGGACGCCGCGATGCTTGCCGAGATCGCGGCGGAGGAGTTCATCGACGCCGCCCGTGGGGCGGTCGCCGCGCGGGGGCGCTTCACCGTCGCGCTGTCGGGGGGATCGACGCCGAAGCGCCTCTACGAACGACTCGCCTCGGCTCATTCGTCGGGGCTGGCGGCCACCTGGCCGCAGACCCACATCTTCTGGGGGGACGAGCGGCTCGTGCCTCCCGACCACCCCGACAGCAACTACCGCATGGCGTGCGAGGTGCTCCTAAATCGGATCGATCTGCCGGCCGATCAGATTCACAGCATCCCGACCGGGATTGACGACGTGACCGAAGCAGCGTCGAAATATGAGTTGGACCTGCGCGCGTTCTTCTCGCCGGCCGCCAGGCAGGCACCATGCTTCGATCTCATCCTGCTCGGGCTCGGCGGCGACGGGCACACCGCATCACTCTTCCCGGGTTCGGATGCCGTCCGCGAAGGAACCCGGTGGGTGGTCGGTCACCGTCTGGAGGGAATACCGCACGATCGCATCACCTTGACGTTTCCCGTCCTGAACAACGCCGCGCGGGTCGTCTTTCTGGTGAGCGGGAGTGACAAGGCGGGGGCCCTCCAATCCGTTCTCGAGGGGGATGCTCCAATCGATCGCGTCCCCGCCCGCGGCCTCCGCCCGGTCCGCGGCGGGCTCCTCTGGCTCATCGATCGGGACGCGGCCCGGCAGCTTCAGCGCTTGTGACCCCTTTGCGGGGCCAACTTGGGGCCAACCTGGAAGCAACCCGGAGCTGCTTTTCGGAATTAGAAGATGAACTGAAGCTGGGCGCGGACCTGATCGGCGTCGATATCCCCCGTCGGCGTTTCTTCGGTCAACCTACCGAAGTCGATCTGCAGCTTGAGTCGGTGCGCCCTGAAGAAGTAGTTGAAGGCGATCCTCGATTCGGTCAACGTATTCTCGTCGAGGTCCGTGTCCGGATCGATCTCGGAGTAGCGGAGGGCGACCTCGAACTTCTTCGGAATGAAGAAGATGCCGAACTGGCCCGTGTATCCTTCTGAGTCCGTCTCCCCTCCCCCTGCGAGGTCGATCATGCTGGTGAAGTAATCGGCCAGAAGGAACAGTCGCCTGTAGTGCAGGCCGAGGAACCCCTCGACGGATGTGCGATCGAGATCGAGGGTGGAATCGTCGGTCTTCTGAAACCAGGCCCCTCCGATCGTCCACTTCGCCTCGTCGGGGTTCCCGGTGGCCGACTCCGCCTTCTTGTATTCGCCGTTCGGGTCGAAGTTGAACCTGGCGACGTACAGCAGATCGGCATCGTCGGTGCGGCCCGCATTGAATCGATTTCCGTTGAAGATTCCGACCTCGTAGCCGAATCTCCTGTTTTCGGTCTTCCCGTGAAGCCCGAGGCCGATGTCGCGCCCCTGGACGAACCCTATGGTCGCAAGGGAGCGCTCGACGAACTGCTGGCGCCCCGACGAGGTCAGGAACTGGAGCCCGAAGGGGGTCTTGTACTGCCCGATCCGGAGGACGGCCATCCTGTTCTTCGCGAGGTCGACGTACATGTCCTCCAGGTCGAAGCTCTTGGAGCGCTCGATGACAAGCGTATCGATCTGTCCATCCGGCATCAGGTCTGTGTCGAGGCCTTCAACCGAGCCGACGCTCCGGAAGCCGACGGCGTTGAACTGGACCTTGTACTCGAGCCACGGTTGATAGGCCCACCCCGAGGCGAAGAACTTGAGTCTGCGGATCTGGAAGTCCTGCACATTGGGAGCGTTATCAGGACTTGTGTAGGCGTAGAGGAACTGCGGCCTGAGGCCGAGCTTCATCTGGAATGTGTCGTGGTGGAAGTAGAGCCCCTCGTCATAACCCCACGGTTCCGAGTCGGACTCTTCCGCCCTGGCGGGGACCGCTACAAGGATCATCAGAATACCCATTGACAGCGCCCCGGCCAGAAATCTACGCATGCTTTTGCCTCCTCCGTATGACGAATTCCGACCTTGGATCTCACATGCGGCCCGGGATTCTACACCGAGCCGGGGCCGACCCGATCGGGCGGATCGACATGTGCGTGACGATCGACTCCTCCTGATTCCCCGCCCGTGGTACTCCCCGCCATTGAACCCGGGGCGCCCTGCCCCGGTGCCGTGTGGTAGGATCCCCGCCGATGTTCGCCCCGACCCGCCGCGAGACCACGCCATGAGCAGTGTCCTCTCAGGTGACATCCGCTTCGTCCCCCTGCCCGACATCCTGCTGCTCATAAGCAACAATCAGATGACCGGCGCGCTGCGTTGCTCGCGGGCTGACGTCACCAAGACGCTGGAGTGGGAGAAGGGGGAGATCGTCTTCGCCCGATCGACCGAGGCGGACGATCGGCTCGGCGCCTACCTGCTGGCGCAGGGGAAGGTGACCCCGGAGCAACTGCAGCAGGCCGAGCCGATGATGGGCAGTCAGGACCGCCTGGGGAAGGCTCTCGTCCGGGTCGGCGTTCTGACTCCGGACACGCTCTGGGAGGCGGTGCGGGGGCAGACGACCGAAATCATCTATTCGCTGTTCCACTGGAAGGAGGGGATCTATGAGTTCCGCCCGGGCGATCCGCCGCCCGAGAAGATCGCTCTCGAGACGTCGGTCATGAACTTGATCATGGAGGGGACGCGCTGTCTTGACGAGTGGGGGCGCGTGCGGCAGAAGATCCAGAGTGATCGCGTCGTCCTCGCCCCCGTGAAGTCGATCGAAGAGGCGGCCAAGGCGGTGAAGTTGTCCGACTTCGAGCGCAGAGTGCTCGGGCTCGTCAACGGCAAGCGGACCGTGCGCGAGACCATCACCCTGGCGCAGGCCGATGAGTTCGAGTCGTGGCAGGCCCTGCACTCGCTCCTGTCGGCCGGCCTGATTCGAATCCAGCTGCTCGCCTTCGATCCGCCTCAGGACGGCACCGCTCCGGCGCCGGGTGCCGACGATGCCCAGCTGAACCAGACGCTCGATCGGTTCGGTGAGGCCGTCGCGGAGATCCTGGGACGAGCCCGGCAGTCGGGTGGAGCGGGGGTCGTTTCTCGGGTGAGGAAACGGCTTCGCGAGGCGACCTTCGAGAGGGCCGATCTGCTCAGGGATACGGCGATCGAGCCGGACGGCCGCATCGACCGCCGCCTGCTGCTCGCGAACGTGGCGGAGGATCCTCCCGGCCGGCGGGCGAAGAACCTGCAGGCGGCTCTCTCCAGCATGCTGCAGTTGCTCGCGGACGAGTTGAAGGGGAAGGTGAAGGTGGACGACGTGATGGCCGCACTGAAGAAGGGGGGATCGAAAGGCTCAGGCTGAGCGACGGAACGCAATACCCGGACAGGCTCCTAGCCCGTCCGGGTGCGCGCCATCAGCTCTTTCGCGATCTCGAAGCGGGCTCGCCCGACCGGCATATCTTTCACGCGGGTGAGCAAGGCCGTACGAATCGGATCTTCCAGGCGGACCGGCCGACCGGCCGATGCGGCAACCTCGACGAGAACCTCCTCGTAGATCGCCACGAAATCGACCCCATCGCTCTCGGGCCAGTTGAACGTGACGCAGGCTGACTGCAGCTCGGGCGGGACGAGGAGTCGCGGTGCGGTCAGCACAAGCAGGGCACGCGACGTCTCCCCTTCCATCACCATCTCCCTGAGGGCCCTGGCGACGGTGCGATCCTCCAGGCACTGGCGGAAGTCGGCGAGCAGGTAGAGGCCGTTCTCCTTATGCCGGCGGATAAACTCCAGCATCCGGTTCGGATCCCTGTACATATCCCCCATCCCCTTGCCGGATTCCTTGACGAGGCCGCGCGACACCGACCAGGTCATGAACTCGCGTTGCATGTCGGCCGCCAGTCGGCGCAGGGCTGCGATCGCCCCCTGCTCCTCCAGGGTCTGCAAGCAGACGATCGGGACCTGCATCTTCATCTTTTTGGCATCGACGCTCGCGCCGGCACGGAAGACGCTTTCGATCTCGGGGGTCAGCGCGGGGATGAACTCTTCCCGGGCCGCGCTCGCATCCGGCTCCGCGATCGCCACCGGCGGCGGCTCCGCCACCTGCGGAGCGGGAGCGACGACAATCGGTCGCGCAGCAGCGGGTGGCGGCACGGAGACCGGCTGCGGTTCGGGCGCCGCTGCAGCCGCCGCCTGAGGAACCGGCTGAGGCCGTGGCGCGGGAATGGGTGCCGGTGCAGCAGGCTGTGACGAAACCGGCTGCGGTGCCACCGCGGGAGTGGGTTGCGGTTCAGGCGCCGGTTCGCTGGCTACGGCCGGTGCGGCGCCGGTCGCGGCGGCGCGGGCCGCCGCAGCGCGCGCGGCGAGATCGCCGGGATCACCAAGCCCACCGCCGGCCTTACTCCCGGCCGGAGCCGGCGCGGG
>JAPUIN010000306.1 GCA_027297005.1 Acidobacteriota bacterium | reverse complement strand
CCCCCGCCCCCCCCCGCGGGCCCCCCCCCCCCCCCCCCCCCCACCCCCCCCCCCCCCCCCCGGGGGCCGCGGGGGGGGGATGAGGATGCGCCCTGGGTGCGGAAGGCGCTTGACGATCCCGAGGTCGACGTGCGCTGGAATGCGGCGCTCGCCCTGGCGCGACTCGGAGACGAGGCGGCCGTGCCGTTGCTGGTGGAGCTACTCGACGCCTCGTTCGCGGGAGGCGATCCGCAGATCCCGGCCGACGCGGGTGGACGGAGGGTATTGGCGATCAACGCCATCCGTGGGCTGGCGCTCCTGCGCACGACGGAGGCGGAAGCCGCCCTGCGACGGGCCGCCGCGTCCGGGGACGGATCGCCGATCGCCGAAGCGGCGCGTCTGGCGCTCGATTGAAGCGGGCGAAGCGGTGCTGGCTTTCCTTGACAGTCCTTGGGGGGCCGCCTAGGATGATATGGGATACAGATGGTCCGTTTTCAGCGAACGAGCCCCGGGGCCGTGCTCGCCGGGCGGTCGACCAGGAGGAATGATGGAAGAGCGAGGGGCCGGCCGCGCCCTGTATAGCGAAGTGCTCCTCGAGCACTATCGCAATCCCCGGAATGTGGGGGAGATCGAGGGGAGCCAGGCGGTCGCCCAGGTGGGTGACCCCACGACGGGAGACGTCCTCAGGCTGAGCCTTCTCATCGAGGGTGACAGGGTGGTGCAAGCCAAATTCAAGAGCTTCGGCTGCACCGCGGCGATCGCCGCCGGCAGCGTGACAACGGAACTCGTCATCGGCAGGCGGATCGAGGAGATCGAAAGGTTGACGGACCGGGACGTCGCCAAGGCGCTCGGCGGCCTGCCCGCTTCGAAGGTGCACTGCTCGGTCCTTGCAGAGCAGGCGATTCGCGAGGCCGTGGGGCGCTTCCGGGAGGCCGCGGGGTCCAGGCAGGGTGGTGACTGATGCCGCTGCAGGGGAAGAAGGTCCGGCGTGTTCAGGCTAGCGGGTGGCTCGCGGCGACCTACCTTCCCTCCATCCTCAAGGGGATGTGGATCACCTTCAGACACATCTTCCGGCGCAAGGTCACCATGCAGTATCCCGAGGAGCGCCCCGATCTTCCGGATGCATTCCGGGGTCTGCCGGCCCTGGTGCGCGACGACAGCGGGCGCGTGAAGTGCGTCGCCTGCTTCCTGTGCCAGTATGTCTGCCCTCCCAAGGCGATCGAAATCGAGGCGGGAGAGATTGAGACCGGCGTCGAAAAGGGGCCGAAGGCTTTCGACATCAACATGCTGCGCTGCATCATGTGCGGGTATTGCGAGGAGGTCTGCCCCGAGCAGGCAATTTTCATGACCAAGGAGTACACGACGGTCGGTCTCAGCAGGGAGCAGATGATCTTCCCCATGGAGAAGCTCCTCGAAATGGGCGGGGTCCGTCCCGACCCGATCCGCAAGTGGGATCGACTGCTGGGTACGACTCCGTCCGCAAAGCAGGACCGTGTGAAGCAAGGGGTGACAGGATGACCGACGCGACGACCGGAAGCGACACCGCGGAGTTGCTCCGCAAAGCGGAGGAGCAAGACTCCCTCGGTCAGTGGGTGATGACGACCCGGCTGGCCGACTATGTCGCCTGGGGACGGAAGAATTCACTCTGGCCGATGCCGATGGGGCTGGCCTGCTGCGCGATCGAGCTGATGGCGGTCCTCGCGCCCCGCTACGACCTGGCCCGCTTCGGTGCCGAAGCGCTCAGGTTCTCGCCGCGGCAGGCGGACATGATGATCGTCGCCGGAACCGTCACCAAGAAGATGGCTCCGCCGGTGAAACGAATCTACGATCAGATGCCGCAGCCGAAATGGGTGATCGCGATGGGCGCCTGCGCCGCCTCTGGCGGCATGTTCCGCTCCTACTCGGTCACTCAGGGTGTCGATGAGATCATCCCGGTCGACGTCTACATCCCTGGCTGTCCCCCGCGCCCTGAAGCGCTCCTCGAGGGGATCATGCAAATCCAGCGACTGGTAGAGCAACGCGCCCGCGAGGGTCGCGCGCCCGCCGCTGGTGTCCACGAATGAACGATCATGCGTGACGTTGGCAACGCCCTCAGAGACGAAATCCTCGCCGCGATCGCCGCCGGAGGTCCCATCACCTTCGCGCGCTACATGGAGCTCTGCCTGTACCATCCTCTTTACGGTTACTACACGCGCGGACTGGGAGGGGGCGGGGGCCGGGACTACATTACGAGCAGTGGGGTGCATCGGGCTTATGGCGCGCTCGTCGCCCGGCAGACTGAGGAGATGTGGCGGCGTGTGCGCCGCCCCGATCCGTTCGTGTTCGTCGAGTTCGGGCCCGGAGAGGGGCGATTCGCCCAGGATTTTCTCGAGGAGGCCTCACGGCACGAGGCGTTCGCCCGCGCGTTGCATTACCTCATGGTTGAGCCGAGTCCGGTCCTCGCCGCGCGGCAGCGACTGCGTCTGGTGGGGCGGGCGCCCGTCCGGCTCGATTGGGTGAGCGAGGCCCAGCTGGAGGGGCGCAGGCCCTTTGAGGGCTGCCTGTTCGCCAATGAGGTCCTCGACGCGATGCCGGTCCACCGGATCCTCGGGACGATGGACGGGATACGCGAGGTGTACATCGGTTCCGAGGGGGAAGAACTGAAGGAAACGCTCCTGCCGCCGTCGACCCCGGCGATTGGTCGGTTTCTGGAGGAGGCGGAGATCGCGCCAGCGCATGGGCAGATGATCGATCTCAACCTCGCGGCCCCCTGCTGGATATCGTGGGCCGTGGGGCTGCTGTCCCGCGGATACGCGCTGATCGTCGACTACGGGTATGAGGCGCGCGAACTGTATGATGCCACCCGCCGCCGCGGTACGCTTCTCGCCTACTACCGACATCGCACATCGGAAGATTTCCTCGATCGCCCGGGACATCAGGACCTGACTGCCCATGTCGACTTTACCGCGTTGCGTCGAGCCGCCGGCCGGGCCGGCGGGCGCGGCCTCGGTTTGATCTCCCAGGGGCGCTTTCTGCTCGCGCTGGGAGGTCTCGACTACCTGCCGCGGGTGGAGATGCCGGTCGATGCCGATGTGACGGCGCGCGTGGCGATCCAGGTGCGGGCGATCCGCGAGCGCGAGGCGCTGAAGGAGCTGGTCCTCCCGGGACGCATGGGGGACCGGTTTCAGGTGCTCGTGCTCGGGATGGGAGATGTGCCGGACGATCTTTCGGGACTCGCGCCTCCCTGGCAGCGAGCCGCGGGCGCACGGAGCATCGTGCCGGTGGGGAGCGATCAGGTTGGCGGAGGCGAGATCGCGCGTGATGGCGACGGCCTCGACGGTCTGACACGCGTCTGAAAGAGAGAGGATGTCACCGAAGCAGATCTCGATGAGCCGGCGATTTTCGAAGCCCACAGGCAGGAAATGCCGTCGGGTTTCTGGCCGCCGAGGAACGGATGTGATGCGCCGACTGATCGTGCTCTCCCTGCTGATGCTGTCCCCAGCCGTCGTGGCGGCTGCGGACGATTCCGGCGATCAGCCCGTCGCGCGCGTCAACGGACGACCGATCCTGAGAAGCGAATTCGACATGGCTGTGCAGTTACAGTTCACCAACAAGCACGGGAATCGTGTGGGGGTCGGCGAGCTGCGAGCCACGCGCGAGAAGGTGCTCGAAAGTCTGATCGACGGCGAACTCCTCTACCAGAAGGCGATCGATAAGGGCATCAGGGTCAAGGAGAAGGACGTGACCGCCGAGGTCGAAAAGATCCGCGGACGGTTTGAATCCGAAGAGGCGTTCAACCGGACGTTACGGGCCAATGCGACGTCGGAGGATGTGTTTCGAGAGCAGATGCGAAGGTCCCTCATCATCACCCGATTCGTCGACCGTGAGGTGCTGCGCGGCGTCCGGGTTCGCGACGAGGATGTGCACCGTTATTACAATCAGAACCCCGCCGAGTTGACGCGGAAAGAATCGATACCGATCCGCCAGATCCTGATCCGCGTCGATCCGAACGGGCCTCGTCAGTCGCGTAGGCTGGCGCGGGAGAAGATTGAGGCGATCCTGTCCGAG
>JAPUIN010000305.1 GCA_027297005.1 Acidobacteriota bacterium | reverse complement strand
CGAGGGGAGGGATTATTCGCCGAGGGCCTGCTCGACTCTGAACAGAAGCGATTCGCGGATCTGTCCCTTGTCGACGAAGCCGGCGACGCCGGAGGCCTGCAGAAAATCGAGCACATCCTTCTTGAACACTCCGCTCATGATCAGAATCGGAGTCTCCTTGAGCCTCTCGCTCTTCTTGATCTCGCGCAGGACGTCGAAGCCGGTCATCTTCGGCATCAGCAAATCCAGAAGGATCAGATCGGGGTGCTCCTTCTCCACCAGGTCGAGCGCCTGGCGACCGTCATGCGCCTCGACCACGTCGTAGCCGGCGGACGTGAGCAGGCTCGCGGCAATCTTGCGGACCGTTGCCGTATCGTCCGCCACGAGAACCTTTTTCTTGTGCTCGGTCTTCTCATAGGAATCGGGAGAGGACGAGCTGTTGACCGCATCCTGCACGAGGTCGATCCGGACGACGTTCTGGCAGTTGCTGCACAGGTACTTGATCACGCGCGAGTCGTGATCAAACTCGCGGAGGCGGATTTCAGTTTTGCAGCTCGGGCAGCGTACGACCACGGAGATCCCCACCGGTCATCTCCTCGGGCAGGCGCACCCGCAGGGCTCAACCGGTAGGATCAAAGTTAGGTTCACCCCACCTTATTTGCAACGACTTGATAGGCAACGATTACGGCTTTGTACCCGACACCTGCGGCTCGATCGCTGTGCTAGACTCCCCCCCGATCAGGAGTCACATGGCGCAGCCGCCGATCGTCCTGAATGGAGCACCTCTAGATCTGGCCGACGTGGCCGCCGTGGCCCGCGGCTCGGTCACCGTCGAATTCGGCCCACAGGCCGTGAACAGGGTCGAGAAGGCGCACGCCGTCGTTCGGCGGATCCTCGAGAGGGGCGAGCAGGTTTACGGTGTCAACACCGGGTTCGGACACCTGAAGGACATCCGGATCCCCCCCGACCGGTTGGGGACCCTCCAGCTCAACCTGATCCGCAGCCACGCGGCCGGCACCGGCGATCCCCTCGCCGACGACGTCGTCCGGGCCATCATGCTCCTGCGCGCGCACGTCCTCGCACTCGGCCACTCAGGCGTGAGACCGGTGGTCATCGAGACCCTGCTGGCCCACCTCAACACCGGGATCCTGCCGGTGATTCCGGAGCAGGGGTCCGTCGGGGCGAGCGGGGATCTGGCGCCTCTGGCCCATCTGGCGCTGGCTCTCGTGGGGGAGGGACGCGTCCGGTTCAGCGGGCAAGAGATGCCGGCCGGCCGGGCGATCAAAGAGGCCGGAATCGCCCCGTTGAAGCTCGGCCCGAAGGAGGGGCTCGCCCTCATCAACGGGACCCAGATGATCGCTGCCATCGGCTCTCTCGCCACCATCGAGGCGGGCACCCTCATGACCATCGCCGACATCGCGGCGGCCATCACGGTCGAGGCGTTGTGCGGAAGCCACAAGCCGTTCGAAGCACGACTGCAGGCGCTGCGTCCCCACCCGGGACAGATCGCCACCGCCGCCAACATGCGGGCTCTGCTGGTTGACAGCGATATCGCCCGATCCCACTCGACCTGCGGCCGCGTCCAGGATGCCTATTCGATGCGCTGCGTCCCCCAGGTGCATGGCGCCGCTCGCGACGTGCTCCGCTTCACCCGCTCCGTGCTGGAGATTGAAATCAACGCCGTGACTGACAACCCGATCGTTTTTCCCGAGGAAGGGGATCTTCTCTCGGGAGGGAACTTCCACGGTGAGGCGCCCGCGATGGCGCTCGACGCGCTGACGATCGCGGCGGCGGAGATCGCCTCGATCGCCGAGAGGCGGATCGAACGGTTGATGAACCCGGCCCTCAGCGGCCTGAAGCCGTTCCTCACCCCTGACCCGGGGATCAATTCGGGGCTGATGATGGGGCAGGTGACGGCAGCGGCACTCGTCTCGGAGAATAAGATCCTCGCCCATCCGGCCAGCGTCGACTCGATCTCCACGGAGGCGGGCCAGGAGGACCATGTCTCGATGGGTCCGATTGCCGCCCGCAAGGCGCGCAAGGTCGTTGATCATGCAATGACTGTCGTCGCGATTGAGATTCTGAGCGCCTGTCAGGCCCTCGACCTGGAGAAGACGCCCCGGCCGGGCCGGGGGGTCGAGGCGGCCCACGGCCTGGTGAGGAAGGAAGTCCCCTTCATGGTGACCGATCGCATCCTGGCGGATGACATCGCCACCGTCGGCGCCCTGGTCCGGAGCGGTTGCCTCCTCGAGGCGGTCCGCGCCGTCTGCCGAGATCTGCAGTGACGGCGAAGCACGCGACCGCCCGGACCGTACGCGCCCCGCGCGGAACGACACTATCCTGCCGCGGCTGGATCCAGGAGGCGGCCCTGCGCATGCTGATGAACAATCTCGATCCGGAGGTCGCGGAGCGTCCGGATGATCTTGTCGTCTACGGCGGGACCGGGAAAGCAGTGCGAAACTGGGATTGCTACGAGGCGATCGTGTCGAGCCTCAGGCGGCTTGCGGACGATGAAACCCTCATCGTTCAGTCCGGCAAGCCGGTGGGTGTGTTCCGGACCCACACCATGGCCCCCCGGGTTCTCATCGCCAACGCCTTGCTCGTCCCGGCCTGGGCCGACTGGTCCACGTTCAGGGAACTCGACCGTCTCGGCCTGACCATGTTCGGACAGATGACGGCCGGTTCGTGGATCTACATCGGGACCCAGGGAATTCTGCAGGGGACGTACGAGACGTTCGCCGCTGCTGCGCGCCGGCATTTCGGCGGCAGCCTGGCGGGCCGTCTCATCCTGACCGCGGGACTGGGAGGGATGGGCGGCGCCCAGCCCCTGGCCGCCACGATGAACGGCGCCGTCATCCTCGTCATTGAGGTCGATCGCGATCGGATACGGCGCCGACTCGAGACCCGCTACGTCGATCGCGAGGCCGCCACACTGGACGAGGCTCTTGCCCTGGCCTCTCAGGCGCTCGAGAGGCGCGATCCCCTGTCGATCGCGCTGCACGCCAACGCTGCAGATATTTTCCCTCGCCTCGCCGCCGCGGCGAAGATCCCCGATATCGTCACCGACCAGACGAGCGCCCACGATCTCCTGAATGGATACGTGCCACACGGCCTCCCGTACGAGGAGGCGCTGGCCCTGCGCACGCGGGACCCGGATGAGTACCAGCGCCGCGCGTCTCTCTCGGTCGTCGAGCAGGTGCGGGGGATGCTGGAGCTGAAGCGCAGGGGGGCCGTCGTCTTCGACTACGGTAACAACATCCGGCAGGCGGCGCGGGAGAACGGGGTGGAGGACGCCTTTTCGATCCCCGGCTTCGTGCCCGAATTCGTCCGCCCCCTCTTCTGCGAAGGGAAGGGACCGTTCCGCTGGGCGGCGCTGTCGGGCGATCCGGCCGACATCGCGCGGACCGACGAGGCGGTCCTGGAGCTTTTCCCCGACGACGAACCCCTCACCCGCTGGATCCGGCTGGCACGTGAGAAGGTCTCATTCCAGGGCCTCCCGGCCCGCATCTGCTGGCTGGGGTACGGCGAGCGCGCCCGTCTCGGGCGCCGGATCAACGAACTGGTGGCCAGCGGCGCGATCCGCGCGCCGATCGTCATTGGGCGGGATCACCTGGACGCGGGTTCGGTCGCCTCGCCGAACCGCGAGACCGAAGCGATGCGCGATGGCTCGGATGCCATTGCCGACTGGCCGATCCTCAACGCCCTGCTCAACACCGCGGCCGGCGCGTCATGGGTCTCGGTTCACCACGGCGGCGGCGTCGGCATCGGATATTCATTGCACGCCGGCATGGTGGTCGTTGCCGACGGGACGCCGGATGCGGCGATCCGTCTGGAGCGTGTCCTCACGACCGATCCCGGGATGGGGGTGGTGCGTCACGCCGATGCCGGCTACCCCGAGGCGCGTGAGTGCGCCCGCAGACGGGGAATCACGATCCCGATGTCCTGATCCTGCTCTTGCCGATCACGGCTGCAGCGGCCAGAGACGCGGAATGAGAGCCATGCTGATCACGAAGGCGATGAGCGTCAGCAGGCTGCCCACCTTCAGGAAATCCCCGAATCGGTAGCGGCCCGTGCTGTACACCAGCATGCAGGCCGGCTCGAGCGGCGTGAGAAACGAGCACGAGGCGGCGATCGCCACAGTGATGGCGAAGGGTCGCGGGTCGACCCCGACTTCGACGGCCGCATGCAGCGCGATCGGCAGCACGAGAAGCGCCGCCGCCGCGTTGCTGATCGGCTGGGTCATCAGCACGGTCAGCAGGAAGAATGCCGCCAGCAGAAGCATCGGGCTCCCTCCGGGGATCCGATCGACCGCGAACCCGGCCAGAAGCTCCGCCGCACCGGAGCGCTCCATCGCCAGGCCCAGTGAGACCATCCCCGCGAGCATGATCAGGAAGCGCAGGTTCAGGTAACTCCCCGCCTCGTCGGCCGACAGACACTTCAGCGCCATGACGAGAGCCCCCCCGGCGATGAAGGCGGTCGGCGGATCGATGACGCCTACGAGGATGGCGACGACCCCGGAGACGAGGATGCCGAGAGCGAGCAACGCCTTGCCCGGATTGTATTTCGGCAGCACCACGCTCTCGAGCAGCAGCATCGTCGGCTCCTGCCCGAGACGGTCGAACATCTCCACGCGACCGTGGATCAGCAGGACGTCCCCGGCGCGCAGACGGATCCGCCCCACCTTGTCGACCACCACCTCGCCGTGACGGTGAATCGCCAGAACCCCGAGATCGAACCGGTGCCTGAAATTGAGCTCCTTGAGACTCTTGCCGATGAACGGCGAGTTGTAGGAGATTGTCGCCTCCACCATCTTCACGTTCTCGCTCTCGAGATCGGCCCGCTTGAGGGACGAGAGGTGCTTCACCTCGAGCCCCTTCGTACCCTGAATCGAGGGGATCGTCCCGGAGACCCCCTCCACGAGAAGAAGGTCGCCGATCAGGATGTGGTCCGATCCGAGGGGAGAGATAATCCGCTGATCACCCCGGATGATC
>JAPUIN010000304.1 GCA_027297005.1 Acidobacteriota bacterium | reverse complement strand
GCCCGCGTGGGAAACGGTGATGACCATCTCCTCCTCAGTGATCATGTCCTCGATCGAGATCTCTCCCACCGCCGCAATGATCTCCGTCCTCCGTGGATTACTGTACTTCTCGCGAATCCCCGTCAACTCCTCGACGAGCAGGCCGTAGACCAGCTGCTCGTTGGCGAGGATCTCCTTCAATCGGGCAATCTCCATCAGGGTCTCGCGGTACTCCTCGACGATCTTTTCGCGCTCGAGCCCGGTCAGGCGCTGCAGGCGCATGTCCAGGATTGCTTGCGCCTGGAGGTCACTCAGCGTGAAACGCAGCTGCATCGCCTCGCGCGCCTCGTCAGGGGTTCGCGAGCTCCGGATCAACGCGACCATCTCGTCCAGGTTGTCGAGGGCAATCTTCAGCCCCGCCAGGATGTGTGCCCGCGCCTCCGCGCGGGCCAGCTCGAAGGCGGCCCTGCGGGTGATGACCTCCCGTCTATGATCGATGAAGCAGCTGATCATCTGCTTCAGATTGAGCACCTGTGGACGATTGTTGACGATGGCCAGGAATATGGCCCCGAAGGTCTCCTGCATCTGGGTGTACTTGTACAAGGTGTTCAAAATGACCTTCGGCACGGCGTCGCGGCGTAAGTCCAATACGACACGGATCCCGTCGCGATCCGATTCGTCCCTGATGTCGGTAATCCCGTCGACGCGCTTGTCGTTCACCAGCCTCGCGATCTGTTCGATCATGCGTGTCTTGTTGACCTGGTAGGGGATCTCAGTGATGACAATGCGATCCTTCCCTTTCTTGCCGGCCTCCTCAATGGTCGCCCGGGCCCGCATCAGGATGATCCCGCGGCCTGTCCGATAGGCCTGCTCGAACCCCTGGCGCCCCAGGATGTACCCGGATGTCGGGAAATCGGGGCCCTTCACATGCCCGATCAGTTCGTCGATCGTGATGTCGGGGTTTCCCACCTGGGCGATGATGGCGTCGATCACCTCGCCCATGTTGTGCGGCGGGATGTTCGTGGCCATGCCGACCGCGATACCAGCTGAGCCGTTGACGAGGAGATTGGGAAACCGGCAGGGAAGAACGAGCGGCTCCTGCTGCTGGCCGTCGTAGTTCGGACCAAAATCGACGGTGTCCTTCCCGATGTCGGCGAGCATCTCACCGGCCAACTTCGTCATGCGCACCTCGGTGTAGCGCATGGCCGCCGCCGCGTCGCCGTCAATCGATCCAAAGTTACCCTGGCCGTCCACCAGAGGGTGGCGCATGGCGAAATCCTGCGCCATCCTGACGACGGTGTCGTAGATCGCAGAGTCGCCATGCGGGTGGTATTTTCCCATGACGTCTCCGACGACCCGGGCTGCCTTCCTGTATGGCTTTTCGTGGGTGTTGCCGGCCTCGTGCATGGCGAAGAGGACACGCCGGTGGACCGGCTTGAAGCCGTCGCGGATGTCGGGGAGGGCCCTCCCGATGATCACGCTCATGGCGTAATCGAGGTAGGACCTCCGCATTTCGTCTTCGATGTTGATGCTTGAGCGCTCGCTCTGTGTCGGGGTCGTCTCGTCCATATCAGATATCGAGGTTCCTCACGTTGAGCGCATTTTCTTCGATGAACCGCCGCCGCGGTTCGACGGCATCCCCCATCAGGATCGTAAAGATGTCATTGGCTTCCACAGCGTCGGCGATATTCACCTGGAGGAGTTGTCGGGTCTCTGGATTCATCGTCGTTTCCCAAAGCTGCCCGGGATTCATCTCACCGAGACCCTTGTAACGCTGAACGCTCAGTCCCCGCTTCGCTCCATCCATCAAGTAGCGTAGAAGCTCGTCGCGGTCGGCAACGCTCTTCTCGTCGCCGTTCTGGCTCACCACGAATGGGGGCTGGCACAAATCCTTCAGCACCTGCTCGAGCCCCAGCAGCGTCCGGTACTCGACCGTCGATACCAGATCCCATCCGACCCTGCACCCCGAATGGCCGCGCTGCTTCGAAGCGACCTCAAAGGTGTAGCGTCCGTGCTCCTCGTCCCGGACGAGTTCGCTGGTCGTGAAGCCTTTTCTCTCAATCGTCTCGCGCATCGCCTGCATCTTGTCCGTGGACTCGAAAAGCCCCACATCCTGAATCCGCTCATCGATAAGCAACTCGACGAGGGCTAGCTCGTATCCGCGGCGGTGAAGGAGATTGAGATGGAACTGGCGCCGCGCCAGCG
The DNA here is from genome assembly GCA_027297005.1 of Acidobacteriota bacterium. The sequence continues at coordinate 12,402 of JAPUIN010000304.1, read as the reverse complement.
CCTCCAGCGTGTTGCGGAGCTCGTTCCCCTCCAGCACTCCCTGGCGCGCCGGTATCTTGACGATCCATTCCTGGGCGGCCTGGCTCATGAGGAACCCGTTCAACTCGTCGTCGTTGGCCAGGTATCTCTCCTTGCGTCCCTTCTTCACCCTGTACAGGGGCGGCTGGGCAATATAAAGATGCCCACGTTCGATGATCTGCGGCATCTGGCGATAGAAAAAGGTCAACAGCAGCGTCCGGATGTGCGACCCGTCGACGTCGGCATCGGTCATGATGATCAGGCGGTGGTACCGCAACCGCGCGTGGTCGTAATCCTCCTCGCCGATACTCGTTCCAAGTGCCATGATGATCGTGCGGATTTCCTGGCTCGCCAGCATCTTGTCGAAGCGCGCCTTTTCGACGTTTAGGATCTTTCCGCGTAGAGGGAGGACCGCCTGGTAGCGCCGATCGCGTCCCTGCTTGGCCGACCCACCCGCCGAATCCCCCTCGACAATGAACAACTCTGATTTTGCCGGATCGGTCTCCTGACAGTCAGCGAGCTTGCCCGGAAGGGATCCAGAATCAAGGGCACCCTTGCGGCGCGTTAATTCCTTCGCCTTGCGCGCTGCCTCGCGCGCGCGGAGAGCCTCCAGCCCCTTCTCAAGGATGCGCCGCGCCATACCGGGATGTTCTTCAAAAAATGCCGACAGCCCGTCGTTGACGATCCCCTCGACAATGCCCTTGACGTCACTGTTGCCCAACTTCGTCTTCGTCTGGCCTTCGAACTGTGGGTGCTTCAACTTGACGCTGATGATCGCGGTGAGACCCTCACGGACGTCCTCTCCCGACAAGGCAACCTGCTCTTTCGTGATAGTCCGAGAAGCGTAGTTGTTGATCGTCCGAGTGAGTGCGGACCGGAATCCAGAGAGGTGCGTTCCCCCCTCCAGCGTGTTGATGCTGTTGGCGAAAGAGAAGACAATCTCGTTGTAGCCATCGTTGTACTGCAGTGCGATCTCAGCGAAAACGCCACCGCGCTCCCCTTTGAACCAGATCGGCTTGCCGTGGATCCCAGCGCGGTTCTTGTTGAGGTGCTCGACGAAGGAGATGATTCCGCCACTGTACGAGAACTCGTGATGTCTGTTGGCCGCGCGTTCGTCAGTGATCCGAATCGTCACACCCTCATTGAGGAAGGCCAACTCACGCAGACGCTGTGAGAGGGTGTCAAACGAGTATTTCACCTCCTCGAAGATAGTCATATCAGGACGGAACCAGATGCGTGTGCCGCGCCGTTTCGTCGTGCCCGTCTGCCGGAACTGGTTGACGGTTTTCCCTCTCTCGAAGCGCATCTCGTAGACCTTTCCATCGCGCCAGATCTCGAGCTCGAGGAACTCAGAGAGAGCGTTTACGACCGAGACGCCGACGCCATGAAGTCCACCAGAGACCTTGTAGGAATCATTATCGAACTTACCTCCGGCATGCAGCATCGTCATGACCACCTCAGCGGCGGGCTTCCCCTCCGTCGGATGCATGTCGATGGGAATTCCACGACCGTCGTCGACAACGGTGATCGAATTGTCGATATGGATGGTCACTTCGATGGTGTTGCAGAAGCCAGCCTGGGCTTCGTCGATGCTGTTGTCAACAACCTCGTAGACCAGGTGATGCAACCCTCCCGATGCGGTGTTCCCGATATACATCGCGGGCCGCTTACGCACTGCCTCCAATCCTTCCAGGACCTTGATCCTAGAGGCATCGTATGGATCCGCGTGGCCTTCAGAGCGGATCTCTGTTTCGGTCTGCATCTCCTCGTCTCCCTCGCGCGTTGAACTCACGGCCGTTCCTACGGACTGGAGTCGCTAGCCATCGACAATATAGAGGCCAAAGGTCGCGATTCCCGGGCGTTTATCGTGGGGGCTGATAAGCCAGGCGGGGTGGGATCTCGTGGCGGGCCCGCCCACTGTTCGCTCGGCCCGAATTGGCTGCGAACGTGGTGGATTTTATCACAGCCCCATCTACACAACAACGACAGACCGACCCGTAGGAAGGATATATAAATAATGAGGCAGTGTGATTGCTTATTATTTTATGTAAGTTACTTAAAACAAATACTTTATCTTATAACTACGGGAGTTAGATACGCATCGGCATGACGACGTAGCGATAGTCCCGTCCCTCGACCCCAACCGGCCTCAGTAGCCCCTGTGTCGCCTCATCTTTGAGCGCCAGGATTACAGGTCCCGGTCCCATCGCCTGGAGAAAGTCACTCAGGTAACGGGCGTTGAAGCCGATCTCCATTGAGTCGCCGTCGTAGTCCAACTCAAGAGACTCCGAGGCCTCACCAACCTCGGGATTATTCGAACTGATCTCCAGAGAACCCTTCTTGACGCTTAACTTCACCGCCCGCGAGCGATCACTGGTCAGTAGGGCGACACGGCGGACCACATCGGCGAGTTGTGTCGATTCCATCTTCAGTAACTTGTGGTTTTCTTCCGGGATCACCTTCTTGTAGTCGGGAAACTTCGCGGCGACCAACGTCGATGTGAGGATTGTCCTCCCGACTTTGAAAAATACATGGTTATCTTTGTGCCCGAAGATGACTTCCTCTTCCCCCTCTCCGATCCGACCTAGTTCCTGAATCGCCTTACGGGGGACGATGATTTCGATCGCTGTTTCGGACGATCCCTTTTCAAGGCGACCACTGACGTATGACAGGCGGTGCCCATCCGTGGCGACGAGTGTTAGATGTTTCTTATTCAACTGCAGCAGCGTGCCGTTGATCTGATACCGTGTTTCATCGGCCGTTACAGCGAAAATAACCTTAGAAATTAAGTCGATCAGGAGCGGTCGCTCGATTGGAATCCCGTTCCCGAAGTCGAACTCCGGTATCGAAGGAAAATCCTCACGTGAGAGACCGACGATCCGAAAACGCGCCCTCTCACACGTAATCAGCACCCAGTTATTTTCCTCAGCTCGGATCCGGATATCCGCGTCCGGGAGGTACCTCACGATGTCGAACAGACGCTTCGCTGGCACCGTGAGTGATCCTGGGTCTGAGACGCTCGCTTCACAGACCGTACGCATACCGACCTCCAGGTCGGTCGCCATCAATTCGAGTGATTCTTTTTTCGCGTCGATCAGAATGTTCGAGAGGATCGGAATCGTGCTCTTCTTTTCGGCGATACCCTGCATCGCCTGCAGATTCCGGTAAAGGTTCTCCTTAGTGATCACGAAGTCCATGGTTCCTCCATCAACAATGATCGGCTCTTATACAGTTGTATAGAGGGAGAGATTGTAGCACTAGTAGTGGCTGTGGATGGTGAGGAAATCGGACGGATCGCTTGATGACCGTGGGCCCGCCACGAATCGGCCCGGTGAAGGACGAGGTGGTGAGGAAGGTGACTGGTTGTGGATGGAACGGTCGGACGGTCCCATCCACAGGTTTTGTCGGGCCGGTTCACAGGGCTCTGTGGATCACTCATTCAAATGACTCGAGAAAACCATGGATGATCTTATCGAAGTTCTTGTCGCGATCACGCATGTCTTTAATTTTACGGATCGCATGGAGAACAGTCGTGTGATGTTTACCGCCGAACTGCGTACCAATGGCTGGAAGTGATTTATCTGTCAGGTGTTTGCACATATACATGGCGACCTGTCGTGGGAACGAGATGTGCCTGGCATTGTTTCTTGATTTCAATTCAGATGGGCGCATGTGGTAGTAGTTCGCCACGAACTTCTGGATCGACTCCACAGTCACGGATCGCCCACGATCCTCAATTAATCCCTTCAGGGTTTCCTTCGCCATCTCGAGGTCGATTTGCCTCCCTGTCATGGATGAAAATGCAATCAGGCGGATGAGAGACCCCTCCAGTTCTCGTATGTTGGATCGAACGTGGCTGGAAACGAATAGCGCCACATCTTCCGGAAGATGGATATTCTCCGCCTCGGCCTTCTTGGTGATGATGGCAACCTTGGTTTCCAGGTCAGGGGGTTGGATATCCGCGATGAGACCCCACTCGAACCGCGATCTTAATCGCTCCTCGAGAGTCGGGATATCTCTGGGTGGGCAGTCGCTGGTGATGACGATCTGCTTCTGAGACTCATAGAGGGCGTTAAACGTATGGAAAAACTCCTCCTGCGTGCGCTCCTTACCGGCCAGGAACTGGATGTCATCGATGAGAAGCAGATCAACGCTCCTGTAGCGTTCCTTGAAATCGATCGTCTTCTCGAAGCGGATTGAGTTGATCAACGCGTTCATGAACGTTTCCGTGCTGATGTAAAGGACCTTGAGGCCAGGGAGAAGGCGGGTGATGTGGTGTCCTATGGCGTGCATGAGGTGGGTCTTGCCCAGACCGACCCCACCATAGACGTAAAGCGGGTTGTAAGCGCCCGATGGTTGGTCCGCGACGGCGGTCGCGGCAGCGTGGGCGAACTGATTACAGGAACTCACGACGAATGAGTCGAAGGTGTAACGGGGAGTGAGCCCGATTCGAGCGGCCCCAGGCGCCGGGTGTTCCGGCGCGTGGGCGATGACGCCAGGTGAGGCGCCTAGCATGGCGTTCGGGGCACTCGTAAAGGCTGGCTCCCTCGTCCTGCTGTATGCCGCGGTCGGCGGAGCGGCCGATGCCTGTCGGCTCGTAAAGCTCAGCCGGAGATCGCCACAATCCAACTCATATGCCGCATCCTGGATCAGTTTCAGATAATTCTTACTGATCCAGTCAGCGAACAGGAGGCTCGGGACCTCAACACACAGATTACCCCCGTCGAGCGATAACTGCTGCGTCGGTCTGAGCCAGGTATTGAAGCTTTGACTGTTAATCCTGCTCTGGAGGGTGACGAGGATTTTGTCCCAGAGTGTCATCGAAGCCTCGGCCATACGGGAAAGGATTTGACGGTTCGATTGCTTCGAGTTCCTAGTTGAACGCCTCTTTCCCTGGTGCCCCACTCAACATTTCAACAACTTTTCCACAAGTGTGGAAAACTATTCCTTCGAGAAGTTGTTGCTCCGTATGAACTTACGTTCTCGATAGGGTCCTGGGCGCCGGATCTTATGTCAACCCGATCACTCCTCCCCCAGATATGGACCCGCTCGCAGATGGGGTCGTAGATCTAGTATCACCTCCTCGGTCAGTCGGACCGATTCAACATCAGGAGACACCACAACCTCTTCGGGATTACTCCCGCAACGAACGACGAGTTCAGCATGAAACAAGATCCGAACGCGCCTTGCTGGTTGTACTGTGTAGAGGCGCGCAATATAGCACCGGCCCCGGAAACGATCAACTCGTTTTTTAACGACAGCCTAAAATTTTTTAAGGCGATTTCGCGGAGGGCACCAGGCAACGACCCACTCGTTGGTGCCTTACTTGACACCCTCCTCCCCCCGGGGAGATAATCCGCCTTTCCCGCACTTTAGCGACTGAAGCAGGGGCCTGAGGGACCGAGTATGAAGCGCACCTTTCAGCCGAACAACAGGCGCCGTCATAAAACACACGGCTTCCGCACGCGTATGAGCACACGAGGCGGTCGTGCAGTCCTCAACCGCCGGCGGGCAAGAGGCCGCCGACGGTTGGCGGTGTGACGGGCGATCACCGGTTCCGCCCTCTCGATCGAATCCGCAGGCGCAGTGAATACCAGACCATCTACCACAAAGGGCGGCGGATCCCTTCCGGAAAATTCGTACTGTTTGTGATGCAGAACTCCTGGGGTCGGCCTCGCCTGGGCATCACCATGACGAAACGGGTCGGTGGGGCGGTTCGGAGAAACCGTGCGAAGCGGCTCGTTCGTGAGATCTTCCGCAAGCACAAGTCGGAGTGGAAGTGCATCGATATTGTCGTGAACGGTCGCCCGGGGCTCCATCAGGTTCCGTACGAGGAGCTGGAGGCCGATTTTCTGAAACGCCTGAGGCCGTACCGGAAGGCGTCATGATCGTCACGATGGCCAGGAGGCTCATCATTGTTCTGTTCACCGCTTATCGAAGGGTAATCTCACCGCTACTGCCGCCCGCCTGTCGGTTTCTCCCCTCCTGCTCCGAATACGGTGCCACGGCAGTCGAGCGCCACGGGATTGCCCGCGGGACGTTGATGGCCATCCGACGCCTGTTACGCTGCCAGCCGTTCAGCCGCGGCGGGTTCGACCCGGTTCCCTGATGGAGAAGCGTCTCGTTCTCGCCGTTATCGTTTCGATCGTCTTCTTCTTTCTATGGTCGTGGCTGTTCAGCCCTGCTCTGCCCCCGCGATCACTGGAGGAATCTTTTGATGGAGTGAGCGCCCCGGCGGGCGAGAGCCTGCCGGATGGCGGGACCGGGCTGCAGCCCTCCACCACGGGAGGTGATCGTCCCGGAGACCAGCGGCCGATCGTGACCAAGGCAGCTGGCGGTGCCCCTTCGATTCCTGGAATCCTGGGCGTTACGGCCGCGGTTGCGGATCCCGACATCACACCAGGTGTGGAGATCGCGGCCGAGGGGGAGGAGATCATCGAGATCGATACCGATCTGTACGAGATTCGCCTCAGCAACCGCGGCGCGCTGGTCACCTCCTGGAAACTTCTGGACTATCTGAACGATGAAGGGGAGCCGCTCGATCTGGTCTCTCCCGCCGCCGCAGACCTGAACATCCAACCGCTGCAGATCCTCGTCGACAATCCCGATGCGACATCGCGCCTGAGGGACGCCCTTTATCGCGTAGAGCGGGATGAGTATCAGGTTGAAGGGCGCAGAATCATCGACGTCCAGTTCACCTATGCCGATGGTCGAGGGCTCGCCGCAACGAAGACGCTCCGCATCGATGCGGGTGGCTATCTTGGTGAGTTCAGCGCGGCGGTGAGGGTCGCCGGACGACCCGTGACACCCTACGTCCTCTGGGGGGCCGGGTTCGCAGCGCACACCGGCCTGGAAAAGGGATACTACGCCGATGGTTCCTGGGCGGTGGTGGAGATCAACGGCGAGGTGGAATTCAGAAGCCAGGCGCAGATCGAGCCGGATGAACCGTGGGGACTGACGGGAAACATCGCCTGGGCCGGCGTGAGCGACAAGTATTTCGCCGCGGTGTTCATCCCGGACACTCCAGTGCCGGGGCGAACGCATGCCGAGATGCACCGGCGCGTCCGTGATGGCCGGGAGCAGTTCTATCTCTCCATGCTCCTCCTCATTCCCGGGGCTAATCACTACTTGCTGTACGTCGGCCCGAAGGACTACGAGGTCCTGCAGGCACAGCATCGTGGCCTTGACGGGCTACTCGATTTCGGATGGTTCTGGTTCGTCGCCGAGCCGATGTTCAAAGCGCTGAAGTTTCTCTACGGCTACGTCGGCAACTACGGCTGGGCGATCATCCTGCTGACCATTGCGATCCGTCTTATCCTCTTCGCCTTCATGCACAAGACTCAGGTCAACATGAAGAAGATGCAGGACAAGATGAAGAACGTGCAGCCGAAAATGAAGGCGCTGCGCGAGCGCTTCAAAAAGCTCGAACGCAAAGCAATGGAAAAACACGACGCTGGTGCCCGTCAAAAGGTGCGCCAGCAGTTGAACGAGGAGACGATGGCGCTTTACCGCAGGGAAGGCGTCAACCCGATGGGGCAGATGGGAGGCTGCCTGATGCTGCTGCTGCAGATGCCGATCTTCCTCGGCTTCCTCAAGGTGTTGACCCTTGCCATTGAGCTCCGCAAGGCGCCGTTCATCTTATGGATTGGTGATCTCTCGCAGATGGATCCGTGGAGGGTGACGCCGATCGTCATGGGGGCGACCATGCTGATCCAGCAGATGATGACGTCGTCCGCGATACCCGATCCAACGCAGCGGCGCATGATGTACATGATGCCCGTGGTCTTCACGTTCTTCATGCTCAACATGCCTTCGGGGCTGGTGCTATACTGGCTGGTCAATAACCTCCTCGCGATCGGACAGCAATACTTAGTCAACCGACAGGTCGAGGCCGAGGGGAAGACCGCCTGAGGACAGGGTGGCCGGGATGACGGGCACGTGACAATGGATCAGGAACCGAACAACCGGCAGGAGGACGGACTTGAGCCGGCCGAGATCTCAGTCGACCCCCAGCGGGTCCGGGAACTGGCCGACCGACTCGTGCGCGGCCTCGGGCTCGATGTCGACGCGGATGCGCGCGACGCGGGGGAGACGATCGAAGTTGACCTCACAGGAGCGGATCGGGACTATCTTCTGGACCGGCGCGGCGAAGCCCTGAACGCGCTCCAGTATCTTTTGAACCGGATCCTCTACCGCGGGCGCAAGGGGAAAAAGATCCACGTCGACAGCGCCGGATTCCGGCGAATCCGTGAGGAGGAGATCGTGGAGATCGCCCGCCACACGGCCGAGAAGGCACTCGACCGCGGCGAGGAATGCCTGCTGAGCCCGCTGAACCCCTATGAACGCCGGCTCGTCCATCTGGCACTGGAGGACAACGATGCCATCGAGACTCGCAGCCAGGGAGACGGGTTTCTCAAGCGTGTGGCCATCCGACCGGTGAAGAAGGACGATGCCGGCGGGGACCGCTCCTAGCGGGTCCGGGGGTACCGGCGATGGATACCCCGCGATCGCCATCGGGTGACGACCCGGGTCATGACGCCCATCCGTCCGGCGATTCCCCCCCGGGATCCGACACAATAGTAGCCATCTCCACGCCGCCTGGCCGGGGAGGAATCGGGGTCGTGCGACTGTCCGGCGCGGACGCCGTCGAAATCGCGCTGCGTCTGTTTCATCCACTCTCAACCGCGTCTGTGTTTCCTTCGTCCGGATCGCCCGCGCCCGCGGAGACGGGTTCGCGAGGAGCGCGCCCGGAGATCGAACCGAACCGCCTCATCTTCGGCCGCTTCCTGGCGGCCGAAGGCGAGACGATCGATCACGGGTACCTCGTTGCGTTCCGACGTCCGCGGAGCTTCACCGGCGAGGAGAGCGCCGAGCTATGGGCGCACGGCAGCCCGGCCGTCCTGAAATGGATGGTCGTGGCCGCGGTCAAAGCCGGCGCCCGTCCGGCCACCCCTGGCGAGTTCACCCTGCGGGCGTTTCTGAACGGTCGCATCGATGCCACGCAGGCCGAGGCGATTCGAGATCTCATCGAGGCGCGCACGACCTTCCAGGCAAAGATCGCCCACGACCAGATCGAAGGACGCATCACCAACGAAGTCGAGCGGCTGAAGGATCGGCTGGCCGAGATCGTCGCCGGAATCGAGGCGTCGATCGAGTTTTCCGAGGAGGAGGATGCCTCGCGGTTCCACCCAGAAGGCGGCCTCCTGGATCGGACGGGGGTGCTGAAACGGGACGTTGAGCAGCTGGCGGGAACGTTCGAGAGAGGACGCCGCGTGCGGGAGGGATCCCGGGTTGCGATCATCGGTCTGCCGAACGTGGGAAAATCGAGCCTGTTTAACCGTCTCCTCGAAGAGAACCGAGCCATCGTGACACCGCTCGCCGGCACGACGCGCGATCTTCTCGAGGAGGTGCTCGATCTCGGCGGTGTCGCCTCCACGCTGATCGATACGGCCGGCCTCAAGGAGGCGGCCGATGCGGCTGATGCCGAGGCAGTGCGCAGGGCAGAGGGCCAGATCGAGACAGCCGACCAGTTCATTGTGGTTCTCGACTGGTCGCGTACCCTGCTGCCGGCGGAGCAGGCGTTGTTGAAGCGGATCGCTCCGGCCCGTTCCGTCGTCGTCCTGAACAAGTCGGATCTCGACTGCAGACTCGGCATGGAACGCGTGCTCTACTTCCGCAAGTCGTGCGACGCGCTGACTGTCTCCGCGCGCACCGGGGAAGGGATTGCCGATTTAAGAAAACGGTTGGAGGAGATGGTGACAGGCGGCGGCGCGGCGAGCAGGGAGGGGCTGTTTATCACCAACGCGAGGCACTACGACCGTCTGTTACGCGTGGCTGAGGCGCTGAGCCGCGCCGAAGGCGGAGCGCGCAACGGCGTCGGCGAGGAGTACCTCGTCTGTGACCTGAAGCAGGCGCTCAATTACCTCGGCGAGATCACGGGAGAGGTGGGGGTCGAGGACATCTATGAACGGATCTTCAAGAACTTCTGCATAGGGAAATGAGCAGCATCGATCCGGAAGCATTCGACGTCATCGTTATCGGGGCCGGCCACGCCGGCTGCGAGGCGGCGCTCGCAGCCGCGCGTATGGGTTGCGAGACGGCGCTCGTCACCCTCGACACCAGCGCCATCGGTCGCCTGTCGTGTTCCCCGGCGATCGGGGGGGTCGCCAAGGGGCAACTCGTCCGGGACATCGACGCTCTTGGGGGGGAGATGGGGCGCGCCATCGACGCGACCGGGATCCAGTTCCGCCTGCTGAACGCCAGCCGCGGTCCCGCAGTTCAGGCCCCCAGGGCCCAAGCCGACAAGGACGCCTACCCGCGGTGGATGAGCGCGACCGTCGAGGCGACCCCGGGTCTGACGATCCTCGAGGGGGAGGCGTCGGATCTGATCATCGAAGGGGGGACTGCGCGCGGGATCATCCTCGCCGACGGACGGTCACTCGCTGCCGGTGTCGTCATCGTGACGAGCGGGACATTTCTGCGGGGCCTGCTGCACGTCGGGCTCGAGAGCCGCCCGGGCGGCCGGGTCGGCGAGTCGCCGTCCGTAGGTCTGTCGCGCGCCCTCGCTCGTTGCGGCCTGTCGATCGGTCGATTGAAGACCGGCACCCCGCCACGAGTCCTGCGTGACACGGTCAATCTGGACCGCCTCGAACGGCAGCCGGGTGATCCCGATCCGGTCCCGTTCTCCTTCGAGACGGTCCGGATCGAGCAGCCGCAGGTCGATTGCCACATCACGTTCACCTGTTCGCGAACGCACGACCTGATTCGCGCCAACCTCGACGCCTCCCCCCTTTACAGCGGCGCCATCACGTCGGTCGGTCCCCGGTACTGTCCCTCGATCGAGGACAAGGTGGTCCGATTCGCGGATCGCGATCGGCATCAGCTGTTCATCGAGCCGGAGGGCAGGGATCATCCCTGGCTCTACCTGAACGGCCTGTCGATGAGCCTCCCCGAGGAGATTCAGTGGCAGGTGGTCCACTCAATCCCCGGCCTCGAGGAGGCGAAGATTGCGCGCGCAGGCTACGCGGTGGAGTACGATTTCGTACCTCCGACCGCCTGTACCCACTCCCTTGAGACAAAATTGGTTCGCGGATTGTTCCTGGCGGGCCAGATCAACGGGACGACCGGTTACGAGGAAGCGGCGGCGCTCGGTCTGATGGCGGGGATCAACGGCGCGCTGAAGGTCCGCGGCGAACCGCCGTTCGTACCCTCCCGCGCCGAGGCGTACATCGGCGTCCTGATTGATGATCTGGTTCTGAAGGGAACGAACGAACCTTATCGGATGTTCACTTCGCGGGCCGAGTACCGGCTGCTGCTCGACATCGACAGCGCCGACCTGCGCCTGACCGACTACGGGCGGCGTCTAGGCCTCATCGGATCGGAGCGCTTTGCGCGGTTTCTCGAGAAGCGCGAGCGGATCCGTCAATTCCACGAAGTCATGGAGACCACGGCGATCACCCCCCGTGCGGAGGTCGTGGACAAGGCGCGCTCGATCCTGGGGATCCGCATTAACGCGCCGACGACACCGGCCCTGCTGCTGCGGCGGAATGACGTCCGCCTCGAAGATCTGGAGCGGTTCCTGGGGAACACCCTGCCGAATCTCCTCGGGCGCCGTGAGCGGGCTTCGGTTGAGAACCGCCTGCGCTACGGCGGCTACATCGAGCGCCAGGAGCGCGACGTCGCCAGAATGCGTCGCGATGAGGCCCGGCAGATCCCGGTGCGGTTCGACTACGCGTCGGTGCCGGGGCTGTCGAATGAGATCATCGAGAAGTTGACGGTCGCGCGGCCCGAGAACCTGGCGCAGGCGGCGCGCATCTCAGGGGTCACCCCGGTGGCCATCACTCTCATCAACATCCTGCTCGAGAAGAAGCGACGTGCCGGTTCCGCTGGCTCCGCGGCGTCCCGAACGGGGTCCCACGAAATCCCCAGGCAGGCATCTAGCGCAGGAACCGGTCCTTCACCTCGACCCCGAAGAACTGATAGCCGCTGTACCGCAGAGACAGGGTGCTCCCCCATTCCTCACGTCCTTCCAGATTGATGGTGAACTGCCGGACCTCGGCGAGATCCGGCAGCGACAACTTCTGGAACTCATTCAGAAAAGTGATGCTGTAGGAAGAGCCGGTCGGTCGTCTGGCGAGTGGGTAGATCAGGAACCGCGGAGCCTGCCGGTAGGCACGCAATTCCCCCTTCAGGCGCTCCTCCTGATTGCCCGGCAATGCTTCGACCTTCAGGAAGTTGAAGTTTTCAGCGTCGATCCAGACCCGGCCGCTCCATTCGTAGATCGTCTTGCCGGTTATGAACGGCAGAGGGGCCGTGAACTCGAGGATATGCGCGAGGCGCAGCGAGAACCATTCCTGCCCGGCGTAACGGAACTTGAACAGGCGC
>JAPUIN010000303.1 GCA_027297005.1 Acidobacteriota bacterium | reverse complement strand
ACCCCGGCGGTGTCCAGCTTCTTCTTGAGTGCAGCGAACTCCCGGTCAATCAGTCGATCGAGCGCTTGCCCGACCTCTTTGAAGTCGATCTCCGCAATTTCCAAGTTGCGGGCCTGCGTCGCGGTCGGGCCATAGGCGGAGGTACGAGCGCCGGTGGCGGCGACATCGATGCGGTCATTGATCGACATCGGCCCAGGATCGCCCATCCGCTGGCGGTCCCTGTTGCTCGTCAGACGGTCGCGCAGCTGCATGGCTCCCTGCTCGATCGCGTTCGCATCCTGGTACAGATCGGCGCTGGCCGTCGAGCGCAGCAGGGTCACCTTGATCGCTTTGATCGCCTTGACCGTCTCATCGATCGCCGAGACCGAGCCCGCGACCGCCCGGCTGAGCTCGGCGACGCGTCGCGAGAACGCGACTCGTTCCACCTGCGTCGACCGCTTCAATGTCGGCTCGCGAATGGAGATGACCTCGAACGTCCGGCTTTGACCGATCTCTTCGAGCACCCCATCAATGCGCCGCCCCATACTGACGCTGTAGGTGCCCGGGTTCACGAGCACGCCCGCAGGAAGGCGCCATCCCGGGTCCGTACCTTCCGGCACCCAGGGATCGGTGTTCGGGTAGCGGAGATCCCAGGCGACCCGGTGGAAGCCGGCCTTCACGGGACCCTCGACGTGACGGATGACGTCCCCCTTCGCGTCGCGCACCGTCAGGACCATGGCCGGCGCGTCCTCCCGCGCCTCTTCGATCACCCTGTCCCAACCGGGGAACGGAGTGTCCTTGCCGGCCTCCTCCAGAGGTTTCTCCCGCTCACGGCGCTGCTCTTTCATCGATCGGATCGTCTCCGGCAGGTAGTAGGTGAAGACCGCACCGAACGGCGGATTCGGAGCCTGGAAGAACGCCCCACCCTGCGAGGCACGACATCCTTCCGATCCGCACCCCAGGGGGCGGCGCGGGACGTACCAGCGAACGGCCCGAACCGGGAAGAGCACGGTCTCCTTCTCCAGCATCCCGGCCGTGATATCTCTCAGCGGCGTGTAGTCGTCCAGGACGTAGAAGCCCCGCCCGAACGTCGCGCCGACCAGATCGTTCTCGCGTTTCTGGATGGCGAGATCGCGGAACGGAATGTTCGGCACGCCGCCGGAGAGCTTCACCCATCTCCCGCCGCCATCGACGGTGAAGAAGAGACCGAACTCGGTGCCGAGGAACAGCAGATCCGGCACGACGTGATCCTGCACGAGGCGCCAGACGATGTGCCGGTCGGGGAGATCGCCGGAAATCCCGCGCCATGAGCGGCCACGATCACCGCTCTTCAGAACAAATGGCCGGAAGTCACCCGCCTTGTGGTTGTCGACGACCACGTACACAGTATCCGGATCGAAGAGATCGGCCTTGATGTCGTTCACGAAGAAATAGTCCGGCACGCCTGGCAGCGAGTCGATCCGGCGCCAGTTCTTTCCGCCATCTTCGCTCACCTGGATCAGGCCGTCATCGGTCCCGGCGTAGAGCAGGCCCTCGACCAGCGGCGACTCCGAGAGCGACGTGATCGTGCCGTAGTCCGACATGGCGTAGAGATCCCAGGGCGCATCCCAGCTCCACTGCCGGCCCATCACCGGCAGCTTCAGGCGATCGAGGCCGCGCGAGAGATCGCCGCTGGCCGCCGTCCAGGAATCGCCGCGATCCCCGCTGCGCCACACGCGCTGGCTGGCGAAGTAGAGCCGGGCGGAATCGTGCGGGCTGATCAGGATCGGCGAATCCCAGTTGAAACGATCCGGGGGGGCGCCCTCCTCGGGCTGCGGCTGAATGGAGACCGACTCACCGGTCCGGCGGTCGAAGCGGCTCAGGTACCCCTGCTGGCTCTCCGCGTAAACGATGTCCGGGTTGGTGGGATCGGCAGCCGGCTGGTGACCGTCCCCCCCGAGGATCACCGACCAATCCGAGTTACGGATGCCGACGACGTTATCCGTGCGCGAGGGGCCGCCCTGCGTGCTGTTGTCCTGCGTGCCACCGTATACGTTGTAAAAAGGTTCGTCGTAGTCGACGGTCACCTTGTAGAACTGCGTGACGGGCAGGTTGGCGGTGAAGCGCCAGCTCCTCCCCCGATCGAAGCTCTCGTAGATGCCGCCGTCGTTGCCGACGATGAGGTAGTTCGGATCGTCCGGATCGAACGCCATCGCATGATGGTCGACGTGCTTGTCCAGGCGCTTGGTCTTCACGAAGGTCTTGCCGCCGTCGTCGGAGACGTGCAGAAATACGTCCATGTGGTAGATCCGATCGAACTGATGCGGGCTCGCGAAGATCTCCTGGTAGTAGTGAGGGCCGGTCCCGCCGGCGACGTAATCACTGCGCTTCTCCCAGGTCTCCCCTCCATCCTCGGATCGGTAGAAGCCGCCCGTCCGGCGGGCAAGCTCAATCCCCGCGTACAGGACATCGGGCCTCTGCGGCGAGATCGCCAGACCAATCTTCCCCATGTCCTCCTCCGGCAGGCCCTCGGTCAACTCACGCCACGTCGCGCCGCCGTCGATCGACTTGTGAATCCCCGTCTCGGGCCCGCCGTCCATCAGCACCGCCACATTCCTGTAGTGCTGCCACGTCACGGCGTAGAGCACATCCGGATTGCGTGGGTCGAGGTGAACCTCGCTGACCCCCACATGCTCGCCGCCACCGAGGATCCTGTTCCAGGTCTGGCCGCCATCGCTGGTCTTGAAGAGGCCCCGGTCGCCGCCCGCCGACCAGAGCGGACCCTGCGACGCCACGTAGACGACGTCGGAATCGCGCGGATCGATCCGGATCATCCCGATGTGCTGGGAATCCTCGAGCCCCATCCTGGTCCAGGAGACGCCCCCGTCGAGAGATCGATAAACGCCGTCGCCATATCCGACATGGCGGCCGCTCACGTTCTCGCCCGTGCCGACCCACAGGGTGTCGGGCCGGTTCGGATCGATCGTGATGCAACCGATCGAGTAGGACCCCTCGGAATCGAAGATCGGCGTCCAGGTCGTCCCGGCGTTGACGGTCTTCCACACCCCGCCACTCCCGACGCCGACATACCAGATATGCCTGTTCTCTGGATGAAGCACGATGTCGGCGATGCGCCCCGACATCAATGCGGGCCCCAGGCTGCGCAGCTCGAGTCCCTTGAACGTCGAGGCATTAAGCCCCGGTGCCGAATCTCCCGATTCGGTCTCCGCCGCGACCAGCGGAGACGCCACCAGACAAAGCAACAGCACCGAAAGCGCGCCGAACGGTCTCATTGTCTCCCCCTTGAGTGTGGGGCATTCTATCCCACCTCCAGGGCAGACGCGCTGTACGGGTCCACCATGGGACCTGGCGCCCGCACTCGCCAGAACAATTACTGTTCGCGAGGCTTCAGCACCTGCCTCGCTTCTGCAGAGCCGACCGCAACATCCGCCTCTTTCCGATCCTGACGTACGACGTGGAGACGATTCACCTCGAGGTCGAGAATCGTCTGTTCCTCGCCGTTGGGCCAGACGATCAGGAGATCGGCGGACCTCGCATCCGCCAGGCCGAAGTGCTGTTCTTTGGGGTTCATCGACAGATACCCCGAGCCGCCCTGGATCTCTCGCACGATGCGCAGTCCGGCTTTCGTCGTGGCCACGATTCGCGCGCCGATTGCATCGCGGTTCGTCCCCTGTCGAGGATCACCGATCAATCGGATCTTCAGCCAGTTGCGGCCGCGTTCCTCGCTGTTGTTACGAAGCATTGTCGCTGCACCATGGAAGTCGCTGACGGCGATGTCCAGGTCGCCGTCGCCGTCCCAATCGAGGTAGGCAGTGCTCCGCGAATTACCCACGAAATCGGCGCCACTGTCCGCGGAGACGTTGCGAAGCTTCCCCCCCTGATTGACAAAGAAAACGTTCGATTCCCGGGCGTGGCTGAGATAGTAATACTTGCTCTCGCCGTTTTTCCGCGCGTGCGATCTCACGACCGCGAAGAAGTTATAGTCGTTCGTGCCGTTCACGACATATAAATCATCGTCACCGTCATTGTCGAAATCGAAGAACTCTGCGTCCCAGGCCCAGCCGGTCGAGGAGGGGCCGCGCTCGATGTCCGTCGAGGGCTCGTAAAGAACGAGCCGGCCGTCCTCCAGCCGGGACAGGTAAAGCACGTTCGATTCCTTCACGACCATGCCCGCCATATTCCGATAGTCGAAGTCCATGGGCGTCCCAACGTCGGGCCACACGTACTTGCTGTCCTTGATCATCTCGGCGATGTTGGAGATATAGACGTCGGGATAACCGTCCGAGTTCAGATCTGAGATCCCGACGTTCATCGAGTGATACGCCTTCGTGACACCCAGGCTGGCGGCGATGTTCTGGAAGCGTCCCTCGCCCAGATTAACGAGGAAGGCGTTCCGGCCGAAATCGTTGGCCACGATGAGATCCTGACGGCCGTCCCGATTGAAGTCCGCATGAGAGATGGCCTGGGCCCAGCCGGCATCACCCGTGCCGCTGCCTTCCGTCACGTCCTCGAAGCGCATCCCGCCTCGGTTGCGGAACAGCCTGTTCGGAAGCGCATTACGATTGTCCCTGTCCATGTACGGAACGGCGCCACCGATATAGTTACCAAAGTAGCCGATGTAGATGTCCAGGAGTCCGTCGCCGTCGAAATCGAAGACGACCGCCGGCCCGGCAACCAGTCCGCGGCCACCCAGTCCGGCCCTCTCCGTGACATCCTCGAAGGTCCGGTCGCCCCGGTTTCGATACACACGGTGAGGATCATCGACATAGGTGATCAGCAGATCCTGAAATCCGTCGTTGTCGAGGTCAGCAATGATCGGCTGGCGGGCCTCACCCGGCGAGCCGTCGGATCGCATGTAGCGAATTCCCGACGCATCGGCGATGTCGACGAAGCGTCCCTGTGCGTCGTTCAAGTAGAGGGCGTTGTGCATCCCTCCCACGAACAACAGATCGACGTCCCCGTCACCGTCGATATCCTCCGCGGCCACGCCGCCTCCCGAGAAGGTGGGCGGCCCGGCCGTCAGCCGGCGGCGGAACTCGCTGAGCCACTTTGAGGAGCGGTGGTGAAAGTCGACCCCCGTCCATGCCGTCACGTCCGTGAAGAATATCGATCGGGACTCCTTCCCCTGTCGATCGCTGGCAGAAACAATCCGTGACGGACTCTTCGATGGGACCGCGGTCTGATGGTGCCGGCGAGCCAGCTCGTCGATGCGACGCACGCTGCGCCTGATGTCCTCAGGCTCAAGATAGGCCTGCGCGCGGCGTTTCTTGGCGATCTGACCGGACACGCGGAGCAGGAGCACTCCGTATTGCGAGATGGTCTCCGCGATAATCTCCGCCGCGAACGGATCGGGCGCCCGGACGGTCTGCGGAATGATTTCGATCGCCTGCTCGAGGTATCTCCAGTGCAAACCGAAATCCCGATACGAATCGCAATCGTAGGATTCGACAGTCAGCCGCTCTGCGGGCTCCAACCGATCGAAGAAGTGCACGTCTTCGAAATCGTCAATCTCGTGGGGAAGGTGCTTGTAGACCGCGCCGGATGCATCGGCTGATCGGATGAGCGGGTGCCCCGCGGTCTCGGCGTTCGATTGGGCCTCAATGAGGAGCCTCACACTAAAGTCGACGACAATCCTATCGTATTCGGCGAGGAGGCTCATGCCTTCTTTTCCGCCTCTGGACATCGGATAGATGGCATAGAATTTGTCGATATTCTCAATGAAAATGCGGTTCCGCTCCCGCTGCTCGAAGCCGTTGTAGAGCCGATAAGCGGTTTTCTTCTCGTCGATGATCAGACGGAGGATCCTGAACCCCTCTTCCCGCGCCCCCTCGCCTCCCCGCGCTTCGCGCGCCATGCCGGGTGGTGTGGCCGCCTGCTGTCGCGCGGGAAGGAGACGCTGCCATGATTCTCTGAAGATCGATCCCGGGAGCTCGGGCATGTTTCTTTCCCGAGCGGTCTGGTCGGCCAGCATCAGTGCGCACAGAGAGACCGCGTCCACCGCTGCCTTGAGGATCTCGACGCTCTGCTGTTCCAGGGTGATCAGCGCCGCCCCGCCGCTCACCATGACATCCTGCTGAACGCCGAGCATCGCGCGCAGCGAATAGGCGATTGACGAGTACTGGGCCAGGCGTGTCTGGGAGATCGTGAGCGCAGGATGGTCAGGAAATATCACCCGCAGGTCGCCGCGCGCATCGGTCTCGGTACGGATGAACTGCTCGAGGTGCTGCTCGACCAGTGCCGGACCGATGGACTCAGCACCGGCGCGCGCCGCATCCCGCGACGCCTCGATCCAGACATCGCGGACCAACGCCTTCTGGAGCCCGATCTTCACCTCACGGGCCTCGTCGGTCAACGGCG
Organism: Acidobacteriota bacterium; assembly: GCA_027297005.1. The sequence continues at coordinate 3,886 of JAPUIN010000303.1, read as the reverse complement.
TACCGTAAACAAAGTCTTCGAAGCGGCTGGCTGTCGAATGGCATGTGGCATCCCGAGCCGATTCGAGTGTTTCGATGGCGGAGATGATCGGTTCTTGTGACGACGCCGGACCACGCTCTGTCCCCTGGACGGCCGTCTCATCTTCAGAGTCCACGACCCGCGCCGATCCAGGTGCTCCGTTCCCGGGTGGCGAGGAGTCCCTTCCGCACGCCCCGATCAGCAGGACGGCCCCCACAGCGACCATCGCGATGCGCCGAGTCGCAGGCGAGCCGCCTGTCTGGTCTCCATCCATGACTTTGCTCCCGATGATTTCGATGATGACCGGGACGGTGCGGCTGATCAGGGGCAGCTTCGTCCCGCGCGCTCCACTCCATCCGAACTCCAGCCCAGCGGGCCGACGCCCCCCGGACATCCGTTCCTCGCCCGTATGAGATGGAAGAACGCCTCTCCCGCGGCGGGGGTGCCACCCTCCGTCGCCACGGTATCCGATCCATCCCCCGACTCCAGACACATCGTCGCGGTCACGAAGTCGCCGGGGTCACCGGAGCGCAGTGTGTCATAGAGCAGCGAATCCGATCCGGGCTCAGACGACTCACTCCACGAGAGGGTCTCGGCATCCAGAAGTGAGAGAGTCCCCGTCTCGCCTGGCGGTGCCCAGATGGTCGGATTCGTGTCGTCGCAGTCGAACTCCGGCGGCCCATTGCAGAAGCCATCCCCGTCCGAGTCCCTGTCCGCACATGCCAGACACATGTCTCCCCAGATTTCATCACCGTAGAGGGTGATCTGGGTACCGCCGAAATCGGTGAATGCGTGGATCGCCCGCACACCCGCCGCCTCGAGCTCCTGCAGCTGCTGCGGGGTGATCCCTGGATCGAGCCCCGGCTCGAAGATGAACCCCTCACCAAAGTTATGGTGTTCCGGCCGGTACGTCTGCGAGTATTCCCCTGAGAGAACGATCGGTTCGGAGGTCAATTCCGCAATCTCGGTCTGGACGAAGCGCACGAGGGGGGCCGTGTAACCGGCAACAATCCCGGTGGGCGGGGGCGGCCAGGAAAAGCTCGTCGTCATCATGATCCCGGACGGGTCGAAGAATGACCTCGTTTGCGGAATATCCCCCGCCTGTTCTTCTGGGCAGCGGCACATGAGTACAGACTCTGAGGTCGTGAAAAGCGGTCCAGTGTAATCCACAGTGAAGACCGGCGTCCCGTACCCGACGCTCAAGGTGAGACAGCCGTCGTCGCCGCCAAAGTAACGGTTGCCGAGATCCCCCAGGACCAGAACAGGGCCTTGCGACGGCGCCACAAGCGCCGGGATGTTCGCGGTCATCAACTGGTAATCGCGTGGGTTCTGCAGGGCTTCAAATGCCCACCCGTCCAGGGCCACGCCGGATCCGGCGTCATAGCTGTGCGAGGCGATCGGCCAGCTTGACAGTGCACCGGTCTGACTGTGGAGCAAGCACTCCGCGGCATACTGCATTGCGGCATCGGTGTAGATGCTCTCTTTGAGGTTCATGCCGGTCAGCCAGAAGCTTCGCGTCTCGAGACTCAGCCGGGATTTCAGGCGATGGTTCCCGAAGACATCGGCGAACTCTCCCTGGAAAACGCAGTACTCCGCCGGCTCGTTGACCAGGAAGGGCGTGATGCTCGGCACATCGTCCGCCATCGGGATCTGGCGGACCTGTTTGACGACCAGATCGCCGGCTGGCGCTATCTTCTTATATTCGAAGTCGAGGATGTACTCGACGAGGCCGGTGCTGCCCTCGAACTCGAGCGACACGGCCTTGAGCAGCTCCATCAGCTGTGCATACTCCTCCGGAAAGTCCAGGACCGTGGCCCCCAGCTGCACGAGGCTCGAGGAGCGAATCAGGGTCGAGAAGATGCTCCCCGACGAGAAAGCGAAGACGCTCACCTCCTCCGGAATAGCACCCCCCTCGGGGTTGGTGACGGACACCGCCCCTTCCTGGGTCACCAGGAGTGCCCTGTCTGATCCCGAGAACGACTCGAATGTGGCGACGCCGTTGGCCAGCTCGAACTCATCCGGAAACGAGTGGTGCACGAGAAGCGCCATGCCGACCTGATCCTCATTGATCCCGTGCCGCAGACGCTCGAGATAGGCATTGACGTTGTAAAAGCTCGCGAACACTTTGCGGATGGCTCGGAACACCCCGCGTTCCTCGGCTTTGGCGGGATCGCAGAGGCTGGGCCCCACACCATCCTGATCGAGGTCGTCGGCAAGGCAGCCGCTGAAGCTGTCATACAGACCGGCGCCAGTGAACTGCTCGCTGTCCTCGACGTTGGTGGAGCTCCGGAAGCGAATCTTCTTGTTCGGATCGAAACCATAAAGCGGATCCTGCAGCGTCTCGATCACGGCGGTCTGCAGCTCCGAGGTGAACATCGTGGCAACGGTGTCCTTGAACAGAGCCCGAATTCCCGTCAGTGTCGCCGAGAGCGCCGTCATGTCCGGTGGGTATGTATAAGGGCTCAACCTCTGGCGAATCTCCTGGCGCAGCGTCGTGCCGACGCTCACGTTCTGACTCAGAAAGGCGTCCCACAGATCGAATGAGAAGGCTGCGGAGACGGGGGAGTTGCCAGGGATGGCGCGGCGCAGAAACCCGAAATTGGCAGCCTTCCCTCCGAAGAACTTGATGTCCGATAACTGGAGGCCGTCCGTGGGGGCGCTGTAGGCGCGGTATGTCCGCACCGGCGAGATGTCGAGACTTGGTGGCTCCTTCAGGACCAGGATCTCGGCGATGGTCGCTTCGTCAATGACTCCCTCCAGATCGATCAAACGGATCCGACAGCCTCCGGATATCTCGCCCGCCCGCAGGACCATCTTGTGACCCAGAAGATCCTGCGCCCTCTGAGCATCGCCGGCGACAGCCAGGTGGACGAACGGCACGCCATACGTATTCGCCAGGATCGAGACGTGCGAGTTGGGAGTCGAAGGAGAGAGTGTGATCACGCCCGCCACGAACGGAATCTCGGCAGGCACGGCATCGGTCAGCAGGATATCCCCCGGGAGGAGGCTGCCGGAGATGTAGGCATTGTCGATCGCATCGGCCGCGAAGAATTTCAATTCGCCCAGGGCCCAGCCGTGCGAGTAGCAGGCGTTATCATCGATCCAGCGGGCGGTCGAACTGATGGCAATCCCCTGCGATTCGAAGAACTCCCGGTTCACCTCCGCCGATTGGAGCTGCTCATAGGCCGGAAAGTAGAAAGCCTGCACCTCCGGACCTGCTATGACATTGGCCCGGACAAGCTCGAAGAGATCACGCACCTGCTCCGGAGGGTAGGGATCCAGCCGGACGAACTGGATCCCGTACTCGGGGATCTGCCCGGCATCCCTCATCGGCGGGAGGATGACGGCGCCCAGGATCGCCTGCTGTCCCGCCTCGTGGAGCGTGACGGCGTCGAATTCCGCCGGCGTCATCCCGAGGAATGGATCGAGCTCAGCAACCGCGAAGTCGTAGTGAAAGGTGTAGGTATTGCTGTCCTGAAAGTAGACGGTATTCGGATCGCTGGTGAGGATGGTGAATTTGACCCAGCCGGGCTGCGGGTCGTAGCCGATCACCACGAACGGATCATCGGGAAAGATGATCGTTCCGCTCGAGTAAGGCGAGGCCGCGATCGAGCCATTCGGGGCAGAGCCACCGACCACGATCATTGCCACCGACAGAAGCAGCATGACCGCGCACCGGCGACTTGATTCGGGGATCAGGAGCATAGGCCGCCCACCATGACATTCCGCTCCAGACACCAGGTACAGAGCATTTCCCCCTCGGAATTTTCTATATGCGTTAAGCTACTCCGAGACTCCGGGCTGGTCAAGGAACAAAGGATTGCGGGAGGAGTATCGCCCGCGTCCATAGGGAGGGCTGCTCAAGATC
>JAPUIN010000302.1 GCA_027297005.1 Acidobacteriota bacterium | reverse complement strand
TCGAGCGGGCAGACGGCCGCCGGGTTCCCGGCGAAGACCTTCGTCGCGAAGGCGTCGATCTGATAGAGCGGAATCTCTTTCATGGTTCCCCCTCGCGCCCCGGTTGCGCCGGGGCGCCGGCGGGATTCATCGAACGACAGTCCTGCCGGATCAACAGATGGGCTCTCGGTTCGGCAACATCATAATCCGGCAGCGTCTTTTCGTCGATGTAATAGACGAACAGCTCGCGCAATTGTTCGGGCATCTCCGGATCTTCGTTCCACGTACGGCAGAGGTAGTCGGCCAGGTACGGGCGGAAGACGCGATTCTTTTCGAGCGCGATCCGATGCCAGTAGATGCGCCAGTTGTGGTTGATGTAGGAGGCAGAGATGTCGCGCGGCCGCTCGGTCGGGAGATCTCCCTTCTCGAGAACGTCCACCCGTCGTCCGCTCTCCGTCTGTCCGGTGACAGTGAACCATCCGGCAGGAACGGTGTAGACGTCGGTGAACATCCCCCAGCGCTGGCGGACGCGGAAGGCGTCGGCCAGTTCGAGCATCTTCCGTGGGAGCGGGATCCCGATTGGGAGGAAGTGCACCAGGTTGAAATAGGCCATCAGGACGAGCAGGGCGACGGCTGCGCTGTTCGAGGCGCGGCGGCCGATGCGTGCGAGATCACGGATCGAAATCATGCCGGCCGGCTCTGCAGTGACCAGAGTGACCCGAGCCGGGCGAGACCGGTCCAGAAGAGCGGGGGAAAGAAGGGGAACATCGCCACGACGCTCAGCAATTGGAACAGTCCGATCGACAGGCAGAACCAGATGCCGATATGCAGATACAGGAACAGAAAAATCCCGAGGCAGCGCATCCTCTCGTTCGCGACAGGAGAGAGGAGCAGGAGCGGTCCGATCGCCTCGATGACGAGCGACGACCAGGTCATCCCTCGCAGCAGGTCCGGATAGGCGAGCAGCCACTGACCGATCGTGGTCACGTAGGTGTCGATGTTCAATGTGACCCAGAGGGCGTCACCGTTGCGCCACAGATCGAGCTTAATCTTGAACAGGAAGGTCGAGAAGTAGACGAGAGCGACCTGAAGGAACAGCCCCACCGTCCCGGTCGAGACGATCGGATCGTGCGATGTGGGCGCCTCATGACGGCGGGCGTCGATCGCGTAACGCGACCCGATCGGTACGAACAGGCTCCACAGCAGGAGGGCGCTCAGCAGCGCGTCGGCCTGGTGGAGGATCAGCATGTTGCGCTGCTGCAGGGAGACGTTGAGCAGGAGCGATAGGAATGCGGCCGACTTCGAGTGGTAGCCGACCAGCAGGCAGATCGCAACGGCGGCCGTAATGACAAACAGGGTCGCTTGGAATCCGGTTCAACCGCCGAGCATGTGAAAGGGGGAGAAGAAAATTGGCTTGACCACGTGCTGATCGATGGCGACTCGTGGCAGAACGCCGGTGTCGGTGTAATGTGCCGTCAGGGAGAGCGCCCGTTTCCCGAGATCGAGCAGCAGGATCGACGCCAGCCCGATCCGGAACAGTGCCAGGGAGCGCGGGTCGGCGCCGAAGATCCCGCGCGCGGCCCTCAACAAGCGGGACAGCAGGGTCGAGATAGGGAGCGGGGCCATCAGGCCCGCTCGCCGGATCGGCGCCGCGTCACGCCCCGACGCTCCCGGAAGAACTGCCGGAGGAGGTCGGCGCTCTCGTCGGCGCGAACACCGCCGGTGACCGCCACGCGGTGATTCAGGCCGGGGAAACGACGGCCGCGGAGCAGCCGTGTGGAGCCGACGCGGGGATCGCTCGCGCCATAGACGAGGCGCGTGACGCGGGCGTGCACGATGGCGCCGAGACACATCAGACAGGGCTCCAGGGTGACGTAGAGGGTTGCGCCGGTGAGGCGGTAGTTGCGGGTCGACCGGGCCGCGCGGCGGATCGCCGTCATCTCGGCATGAGCGGTGGGGTCACCCGCCGCGATCGGCCGGTTCGATCCCATCCCGATGATGCGGCCGCCCGCCACGAGGACGGCACCGATCGGCACCTCGCCGCGCATGGATGCGGATCGGGCCAGTCGGAGAGCCCGATCCATCCAGGCCGGGTCATCCCGGAGCGGCCGGCTCCGGGCGGGGCGCCCGCGTTGCTTCGCTGGAATGCGTCGAGTCTTGAGGGGCATCGCTCGCGCACCATCCCCGAGATGGGGGAGTGCGTCGCGAGTCTAGCATGGAGCTCCCGCGCGTTTGCGGTTCTGCGGGAGAGGGTGAACCCGGCGATGCCCCGGGGTGCCCCGGTTGAAGATGAGAGAGGGTCGGCCCGGCTCCGCCCCCGAACGGCCGGTGCGAAAGGTGTCCGGGAGCAGGTCGCCTGAAAATGTAAAGCCGGACCGACCCACGCTTCAATCACAAAACTGTACTTCGATCCATACGGATCGCACCTTGCGTGGCGTCGGTAGCTCTGAATATTCACCGCACCACGAGCGGTGTCCGCTCAGCAGGCGGGGACCGGCCCGGTCGGATCCGGCCAGACGGCGGACCGATGCGGCCTGAATCGCCCGCCGTCGCCATCGTCCCAACCGCCACCACGAGCCTTGACCGCGGCTCACATGGGCCTAGATTGTTGAGGTGAGAGTGTTTATCGAACCGGGGGTCGAAACCATGAGATTAAGACTGACCGTTCTGGTGATCCTTCTGGTCGCCGTGGTGGCGACTCTGCCGTCCTGCTCCGGGGCGAAGAACATCCTGGCGGACGACGAAAAGCGCAAGGAGCTGATCGAGACGATGGTGACCGATCGGGCGATCCGCAAGGAGCTGATCGATCGGCTGGTTGGACCGCCGACCAACCGGGCGGCCGTCATTGCCCGGATTCTCGAGGACGAGGATGCTACCGGGCACCTGATCCAGAAGATTCTGGCGACCGAGAAGGGGAAGGCGATCGTCGCGAGCCAGGTGGCGGCCGACAGCGACGCCAGCACCTTCGTCCGAATGCTGATGCTGACCGGCGCGATGGGGGAAGCGATGACCCAGAAGCAGGCCGACATCATCGGCATGGGCCACATCTTCTCCTACGGCAACCAGCGCCGAACGATGAGCGACATGAAGCGGATCGCCGAGCATGTCGAGGCGGTGGCGAAGCAGGACCGCGGGCAGTTCCCGATCTGCGCCGACTTCGAGAACGTCGATCAGTGCCTTGAGAAGAAGGTCCAGAACGACGCCTTCCAGTCGCTCAAAAAGAAGGACGCCTGGGGACACGGTATCCAGTACCGCACCGATCCCGAAGGCTCGACGTACCTTCTGATCTCCTACGCCAACGATGGCGAATGGGACGGCATGGGCAGGGTCGGACCGACAGAGTCGGTCAACTGCGACATCGTCTTCGCGAACGGCGACTTCATCCAGTGGCCGGGGAACATCAGGAAGTCGGAGATCCGCTGACCGGTTGTCGGGCCGCTCCCGCTCCTTAAAGAATGTTCAGATAGGCGAGGAGATCCTCGATCTCCTCCTCCGTGAACGTCTCCGTGCTGCCGAGCTGCTGCAGGTAGCGGAGCTTCTCCGGCACCAGGGCTCTGAGATTCGGGTACCGCCCGTCGTGGAAATACGGTGCCGTCGTCGACAGCCCCCGGAGCGACGGTACGCTGAATGATCCGCCGCTGCCAATGTCTTCGGGGTCCGGTTTCGAGAAGATCGGCGGGACGTGGCAGGAGTTGCAGGACGCCTTGAAGAACACCTCGTAGCCGCGCTTCGCCGCCGCCGGCGCCGCGTCGGTCGGTGCGCCACCGGTGTTGAGGTTGGGATTCTGCGGGAATTCCAGTGAATTCAGATAGGCGACGAGGGCATCGAGCTGCTCCTGCGTCGGCTCAGGCCCCTTCATGCGGCCGACGATGATCCCCTTGATGTTCTCCTCGAGGGTTTTCTTCCCGCCCCAGGAGTAGGGGGCGGTGTCCCTCACCCCCCAGAGCAGCGGCGTGCTGCGGCCGTCCGACTGGCCGTCGGGAACCTCGTTCAGGCCGACGTAAGTGACGTTGTTGGTGTGGCCGCCGCGGGGATGGCAGGTGGCGCAGGCAATCTCGCCGATTTCGGACAGCTTCGGGTCATGAAACAGCATCTCGCCCAACCTCACCGGATCAGCCGGGGCCGTGTCGGGGGGAGGTGCGGCGGTGCAGGCGCCGAGAGCGAGCGCCGCAACGATCAGAATGGCGAGCGCGAGAGGACGGGCGAACGGCATCGGAGATCCTCCTTAGGTCCTTCGTCGAGCGATCAGGCACCACGACGTCTTCAGAAGCGCGGCGAGTTTACTGTGACCGGCATCCGCCGCGCCAGACCCCCCGGCAGGTCTCTTCAGATGTCATCCCCGGATTGATTAACGGAAGGACTGGTGCGCCCAGCAAGATTCGAACTTGCGACCTTCGGATTCGTAGTCGGGACCGGGCCGCCTTTCTAGGCCATTCCAAGGATCCGCCACAGAGGCGATCCGCGAGTTTGCGCCTGTTTCTCACTCTACCGCTACTCTTGATCCACCCCTAGCAACTCTATTCGATTCTACCGTGGACTGGGCTTCCCCCACTTTCGTGGACGGTTTAGTTACGCTGCCTGAGTTCGCCGCTCATACTCTGCCGGGCTGATCTGTCCGATTGTCGAATGCCGACGCCGCTGGTTATAGAACACTTCGATGTAGTCGAACAACTCCATCTTCGCTTCCCCGTGACTTTCGAAGCGCTCGCCGAGCTCGCTCTTCACCGTCGAGAAGAAGCTCTCCATCACCGCGTTGTCGTAGCAGTTGCCGCGGCGGCTCATGCTGCATGTGATGCCGTGCGCCTCGAGCACCGCCTGGTAGTCTTCGCTCGCATAGGTGCACCCCTGGTCGGAGTGGTGCAGCAGG
>JAPUIN010000301.1 GCA_027297005.1 Acidobacteriota bacterium | reverse complement strand
CTTCGGGCTGGGGAGGGGCATGACGATCTCGATCCGGTCCTGCCCCAGCGGCTGCATCGAGATGTCCAGTATCCCCTTGGGGTTCACCCGCTCCTTCAGGACGTTGATCACCTGGTTGAGCGTCGCCAGCTGGTTCTGATCGTTGGGGTCGATGCGGACGTGGTAGATCAGGCTCACACCGCCACGGAGATCCTTACCCAGACGGATCCGATCCTCCAGCGGGAACATCATCCACACAAACAGCGCCAGTATTCCGACGATGGTCAGAACCTTCGTGAGCAGAGCCCGCCAGGGAGGCCCAGCGGAACTTCTCGGTCGGCGGCCGGTTGAGATCGCCATAGGTCCGTCAGTCCATCCTGACCTGAGGAGCCAGGGGCTCGGAGGAGGCCGTCAACACCTGCTGGATCGCGGATCGCGCAAAGGTGATCCTGGTGTTGGACGTCTCATCGACCTTCAGGACCACGGTATCCGGCTTCAGCTCGACAACGGAGCCGATCACGCCGCCAACCGTTTGCACCCGGTCGTGTTTCTTGACGGCGTTGATTATCGCCTGTTTCTTCTTGCGGTCACGCCGCTGGCCGAGGAATGAAAAGAGGATCATCGCCACGAAGACGAAGATCAGAAGAGGGAACCAGCTCATCCCGGGCGGCGCCGTGGCTCCCGAGGGACCGGGGGCGGCCCCGGTTGCCGCCGCCGCCTGATCAGCGTTGGGCGCCAGCGGAATCGCCTGGCCGCCGGGCCCTTCCTGGGCCAACAGAAGCGTCTGCAGATCGATGTCAAGGAAATCCAGCATTGCGTTTGGTCTCTACGGAGCGTGATCGGTCGTGGACTGTACGCCCTCGCCGGCAGGCTCGGCGTCAAGGACCGGCCAGCGGCGGGCCAGCGAGGGCCAGGAATCTTCGCGTATCGCCCGGCGAATGTCCAGCATGAGACGCTGGAAGTGGCAGATGTTGTGGAGGCTCACCAGGATCGGCCCCAGCATCTCCCCGGCGCTGAAGAGATGACGCAGGTAGCCGCGTGAGAACCCCCGGGCACAGGTCGAGCATCGGCAGTCGGCCTCGATGGTCCGCTCGTCGGCACCGAAGCGGGCGTTGCGAAGGTGCAGGCGCCCGGATCGTGTGAAGGCGTGCCCGTTGCGGCCATTTCGCGTGGGGAGCACGCAGTCAAACATGTCCGCTCCCGCCCTGACCGCGGCGACGATATCCCTCTCGTAGCCGACTCCCATGACGTACCGCGGCCGATCGGGCGGCAGAAGGGGCACCGTGAACCGGATCACGGAGTCGATGAGCCGGGGTTCCTCGCCGACGGCGACGCCACCCACCGCGTAGCCGGGCAGCCCGGCGTTGCACACGCCCTCGACGGAGGCGCGACGGAGGTCCAGATCGGTGCCGCCCTGGACGATCCCGAAAAGCGCCTGCTCCCGCGGCCGCCGGTGTGCGGCGCGGGAGCGATCAAGCCACCTGAGCGTTCGCTCGTGGGCCAGGCGGAGGCGGTCGCCGGCGCCACTCGATTCGTAGGGCGCACAGTCATCGAAGGCCATGATGATGTCCGCCCCAAGGGCATTCTGGACCTCGATCGATCGTTCGGGGCTCAGATGCACAACGCGTCCGTCCACGATCGAGCGAAACGTCACCCCCTCGTCGTCGAGGCGGTTGATGTGGGCAAGCGAGTGGACCTGGTAGCCGCCGGAGTCGGTCAGGATCGGCCCCGGCCACGCCATGAACCGGTGCAGGCCGCCGAGACGCTCAACGCCTTCAGCGCCGGGCCTGAGCATCAGGTGAAAGGCGTTGGCCAGCAGGATCCGCGTCCCGGCCGAGCGGACCTCATCGGGCGTCAGACCCTTCACCGCGCCACGTGTCGCCACCGGCATGAACGCCGGGGTCTCGAAGGACCCGTGGGGGGTTTCAACGAGGCCCACGCGGGCCGATGAGCTTCGGTCCGTTACAAGAATGGTGAACCGAAGTGGCATGGGTGTTTCTCACGCCTTCTCTTCCGAGGACTCGCGGAGGATGCGTTTCTCCTTGTTGGTGAGGCTGTGCAGCCCGCGCGCATTGATCTTCTCAAGGATGCGATCGATCTGGATCTGCTTCGACGCACGGCGGCTGGAGCCCCGGTAGTGGTGGGAGGTGGGATCGATCCGACCCACGATGTCGAAGAACCCGTGGAGGTGGTGCGGGTGGCGGATGAAATAGAAACCCGCGAGCGCTCCGCCCAGATGCCCCGCCTCGCCGCCGGCGTTGTATCCCCCGCGCACGACCATGAACAAGGCGATCGCCACCAGCGCGTAGGCCAGCGTCCGCAACTGTATGGGCAGGATGAAGAACAACAACACCGTCGTTCGCGGCGCCAGAAATGCTCCGGCCATAAGGATCCCGAAGACGCCCGCCGACGCGCCGACCAGGGGTGTGTGGGTGGAGTTGAACAGGAGCCCGGGGATGGCGATATTCTGCTGGAAAATCGAGCCGGCGATGAAGCCCCCGAGGTTCAGCAAGAGGTACATCAGCGCGCCGAAGATGCCACAGAGAAGATAGAAGGCGAGGTAGCGCTTCGATCCCAGGTACCGTTCCACCATGGAGCCGAAAAAGTACAGAGGCAGAAGGTTGAAGAGCAGATGCGTCAGGCTCACGTGCAGGAACTGAAAACCGATGAACCTCCAGAACTCGAAGACTTGCAGCGGCCGTTGAAAGGTCAGCGCCGTCGAGAAATGCATGAAGCTCTCGATGAACTTCATGTTCTGAAGACGCTGGCGAGCGACCTCGACCGGCCCTGTCGCGCCGTTCACATAGACTTTCCTAACCCCAAACGTCGGCCGGCCTCGCCCGTCCTGCACCGTCACCTGGACCTGCGAGTCGAAAATGAGCAGCGAGGGGTCGATCGTCGTCAGTTGTTCCGGCTCGATCAGCGCCTCGGTCTGCATCCCGACCCAGCGCTGGGGCAGAAACCCGTCGATCACGTAGACACCGACGCAGATGGCGATCAGCCAGGTGTTGACCGACCACATTCGGACGCCCCAGAGGGAGGATCGTCCGTAA
>JAPUIN010000300.1 GCA_027297005.1 Acidobacteriota bacterium | reverse complement strand
TGGACGATCCCGCCGGGAAAGGTACTGAGATGGAGCTTCCGCGTTACCACCGCATGCGTGGCGCGCTGTACCGGCTTGAGGGGAGCCGGTGCGGCACCTGTGATCGTCGTCTCTTCCCGCCGCGCTCGATCTGTCCCGACTGCCGCGGAGGCCTCGAGCCGACGACTTTCTCCGGGCGCGGCACTCTTTACTCGTTCACCCGCATTACGCAGCCGCCGCGCGGGTTCTCTTCGGTGGGTCCTTACGATGCCGGGATGGTTCTTCTCGAGGAAGGCCCGATGGTCACGGCACAATTGACCGACACGGACGGGGTCGAACTGACGATCGGCATGCCGGTCGAGATGGTCACGCGCAAGGTCCGTGATGCCTCGGAGCACGGGGCGATCGTCTACGGCTACAAATTCCGCCCCTTACTGAGGCCGACGCGGCAGGGGACCTGATGCCGTGAGCGCCTCCCGCCACGAACGCCTCCTCAGCCCCGCCGAGGCCGCCGGGATGGTCCGCGACGGGATGGTGGTCGGTCTCTCCGGTTTCTCCTACCAGAACCCTCCCATGGCGATGGTCCGGGAGATCATTCGTCGCCGGGTGTGCGACCTGACGATCGTGTCGGGTCCGACCTCCGGTCTGGAGACCGATCTCCTGATCGGGGCCGGCTGCGTGCGTCGGGTGGTCACGGCCGGTGTGGTGTTCGAGCGGGTTCTTCCGATCGCGCCAGCGTTCCGCCGTGCCGCGGAGCGCGGCGAGATCGAGGTGTGGGAATGCGATGAGTGCCTCTGGCACCTGGCGTTAAAAGCGGCGGCCTGGAACATGCCGCACATCCTCTGGCGCGGCGGCGTGGCGACGTCGATCCCCGAGCTGAACCCGGAGATCCGCGAGGTCGTCGAGGACGGCGTGTCGTATCTCGCGGTCCCCCCGATCCGTCCCGAGATCGTCTTCCTGCACGCCGCCGAGGCGGATTCGTTCGGCAACGTGCTGACCGCACGCGAGGCCTATCTCGGGAGAAGCTTCTCGGAGCGCGCCCTGGCACTGGCCTGCCGCGGACCCGTCATCGCATCGGTCGAGCGCCTGGTCACGAACGAGGAGGTCGTCGCATCGTCCCACCGCACGATCATCCGCGGCGCGTTCGTGACGGTCGTGCCGGGCGGCGCCCATCCGGGCGGAACGAGCGGACGGTACGTGCCCGACCTGGAGCATTATCGGGAATACTGCGAGGCCGGGGAGGAGAGGCGCCGCGGGAACGGAGCGCTCTATCAGCGCTACCTAGAGCGCTACGTTTACGGGCCCCAGGACCAGGAGGATTACCTGAGGACAGTCGGTGTCGATCGGCTCGGGCATCTCGATGCGGTGGGAACGTGAACGCGGCGGAACGGGCCCGGCTGATCGCCTGCGTCGTGGCGCGCGAGTTGAAGGATGGCGAGATCGTGGCGTTCGGACTGCACGCCGAGCTGATGCTGGCGGCGGCGCTCCTGGCGCAGCCTATGCATGCCCCCGACCTGATAATCCGGCACGGCCTGAGGGTCGAGCGCGGCGCCGAGCTGGGCCCGTCGGCCTGGACCGACGATAGGAACAGCCGCACCCACGAGCTGATCGAGTACCACGAGGAGCACGATGAGATCCTCTCCGTCGCGAATCCCGAATCGACGATGCGATTCTGCGACGTTTTCTTCGTGGGGGGGATGCAGATCGATCGTGAGGGGAGCACGAACCTGATCGGCATCAGGGGGAACGACGGCCGCATGAAGGTCCGCGGGCCGGGATCGATCGGGACGACCTCGATCGGCACCATGGCGAGCAGGGTGATCCTGTTCTCCGGGGATCACACCCCGAGGCGATTCGTCGAGAGAGCCGATTTCGTCTCCGTTCCCGGGTGGCGGCGGCGTGCCGCGGCCGGGCTGCCGGGCGGACCGTCCCTCTGCGTCACGCCGATCGCGGTGATGGACTTCGAGGACGGATCGATGCGCCTGCGGTCGGTTCACCCGGGGACGAGCGAGGAGGAGGTGCGGGCGAGGACCGGTTTCCCGCTCGCCGGGCGACCCGGCGCCGCTCCGACGACTCCTCCTCCGACCCCCCCCGAGACGGCCGCGCTCGACGTGATCGATTCGTTCGGGCGCCTGGCGACCGTGACGCTCGATCCCGGAAGAGCCGCGTGAGCGGCGCGGAAGGGGGAGACTGACGATGGGCGAACTCGTGTCTCTCGAGGAGGCGGTTCGGGGGATCCCCGCGGGGGCGCTGATCACGTTCGGGGGGTTCCAGCTGAATCGTGCCCCGATGACGCTGGTTCGTGAATTGATCCGACAGGAGCGTCGGGGACTGAGGGTCGTCACTCTTCCCAACCCCCTGCCGATCGATCTGCTGGTCGGCGCGGGGATGGTGGATGAGGCCGAGTTCGGCTTCATCGGCTTTCAGTTCGAGGACGGCTTCGCCGTCGCGCCGAACCTGCGTCGGGCGATTCAGGATGGGGCGCTGAGCTTCAAGGAAAGGGACGTGTACGAGTTGATCCAGGGGCTCAGGGCGGCTGCAATGGGGCTGCCGTTCCTCGCGGCGCCTGGCTGCGAGCGCTCCGACTACCGCTGGGAGAACGGAACCGTGTGTCTGAGCATCGCGGATGGCGAGGAGGTGCCGGTCGTCGAGCCGATCCGTCCCGACGTCGCGCTCATTCACGCGCAGGAAGCGGATCGCAGCGGCAACCTGGGGATCACCGATCCGTACGCGGAGCCGCTGCTCGCCCGGGCGGGGGCGGGGGGCGGGGCGGCCGCGGGGCGGGGCGGCGGGCGGGGGGGTTCGCCCGCGGTGTCCGGGGCACGGGTGTCGCACGTGGTGGATGCGCCGCGCGGCGCGTACCCGACCGGATGCCATCGTCACTATCGTCACGACGCGGCGCATCTGCGCGCTTACCTGAAACTGTCATCGGACGGGCGCTTCGAGGAGTACCGGCGGGTCATCGAGTCGGGCAGCGTGATCGATGCGTTTCCGGGTCGTCCCGACGATGGGGAGCGGACCACGGCAGATCGGGCGGGCGGTGCGGAGCCGGCGGCCGCCGATCGTCTCGTCGTCGGCATGGCGCGATGCATTGAGGACGGTGACGTCGTCACGACGGGCGTCGCCTCGGCGTTGCCGATGCTGGCCGTGGCTCTGGCCCGGGCAACGCGGGCGCCCCGGCTCACTTACATCAACTGTGTCGGCGCCGTGAACCCGCGTATCGAGCGCGCCTCGTTCACCTCGGTCGATGTCGACCTGCTCGATGCGTGCGAGGCGCGCGTGACGTTGCCGGAGCTTTTCGACATGGCGCGGCAGGGGCGAATCGACACGATGTTCTTCGGCGCGGCACAGGTCGACGCCGAGGCCCGCATCAACCTGACCTGCATCGGCGGGTACCGGAAGCCGCGCGTCAAGCTGCCCGGCCCGGCCGGATCATCGTCGATGCGTGCGTACGTCCCGCGGGTCTTGCTGTTTGTGCCACATCACACCCCGAGAACGATGGTGCTGCGGGTCGACTTCGCAACCGCCATGGCCTCACCGCGCAATCGAGAGACCCTGCTGGTGAGCGACAAGGCGCTGATGCGGCTCGAGGGGGGTCGACTGCGGCTCGCCTCGCGGCATGCGGGAGTCGCACCGGACGATCTCAGGAAGGGGACCGGATTTCCACTGGAGGGGGACTGGAGCGCCGTCACGCCCGAGCCGACGCCGGACGAGATGGCGGCGCTTGGGAGGCTCGATCCGGATGGTCTTCGCCATCGGATCATTGGAGGAGGCTGAGGATGAGCACGTGTGTGATGCGGGCAGTGGTCTTGAGGGAGTTCGGCGGACCCGAGAAACTCAATCTCGAAGAGATCGCGGCGCCGACTCCGTCGAGTCTCAGGGATCGGGAGGTGCTGATCCGCGTCAAAGCGGTCGGGGTCTGCTACCACGACATCATCAACCGGACTGGTCATCTGCCGCGCACGAAGCTCCCGTCGATCATGGGGCACGAGATCGCCGGGGAGGTGACGGCAGTCGGAAGCAGGGTGCAGTTGTTCCGTCGGGGCGATCGCGTGGCGAGCATTCAGCGTGTGCACTGCGGGAGGTGCGATCTCTGCCGGAGGGGGCGCACCACCCTCTGCAAGGAGGGGGTCTTCTTCGGCGAGGAGATCCCGGGTGGCTACGCGGAGTTCGTCGTCTCGGAGGAGCAGGGACTGGCGAAAATCCCGAATGGGATCCCCTACGAGGAGGGGGCGATCTGCGCCTGCACGATCGGCACGTCGATTCACGCCGTGCGCACGCGCGGGGCCGTCCAGCTCGATGAGACGGTGCTGATCACCGGCGCCTCGGGTGGCGTCGGCCTGCACGCGATCCAGGTCTGCCGACTGACCGGCGCGAGGGTGATCGCGGTGACCTCCTCGCCGAAGAAAGCCGGCCGTCTCAAGGAGGCCGGCGCCGACGAGGTGATTGTTGCGCCCGACCTGAAGTTCGCACGGCAAGTCCGCCGTATCACGGGCGGTGTCGGCGTCGACGTTGCGTTGGAGATCACGGGCGCGCTCACCTTCGATCAGGCGATCCGGAGCCTCGCCCCGGCGGGCAGAATGATCGTGATCGGGAATCTGGAGACGCGCATGGCGTCGTTCATGCCGGGTCTGCTGATTCTGAAGGAGCTGGAGCTGCGCGGCTCGTTCGCCACCACGACAGCCGAACTGTCGGAGGCGTTCCGGCTGGTGACCGAGAAGAAGATAAGGCCGATCGTGGCGGACGTGATGCCTCTCAGCGAGGTGGTAAAGGCGCAGCAGATGCTGTATGACCGCGCCGTGACGGGGAGGCTGGTGCTGTCGGTCTGAAGCGTATGGCTGGCTTGACGACCGCCGGATCAGGCGTCGATGGTGGTGAGGCCCTCGCGGACGGCGAACTTGGTGAGGGAGGCGATGCTGTGGAGGCCGAGCTTGTCCATGATGTGCTTGCGATGGGTCTCCACGGTCTTCACGCTGATTCGCAGCTGATCGCCGATCTGCCGCGTCGTCCGGCCCTCGGACACCAGCTTCAAAACCTCCGTCTCCCGCACCGTGAGGCCCGGGCCGCCGGGGGCGGAGCCGCCCGAGAGCAACTCGGTCATGCGCGGCGACAGGTAGATCTGATCGGAGGTCACGGTGTCGATCGCCACGGTCAGCTCCTCGAAGGCGCAGTCTTTCAGAAGATATCCCGAAGCCCCCGCGTCGAGCATTCGCATGACGAGCCGCTTGTCGGAGTACATTGACAGCGCCAGCACCTTCACGTCCGGGGAGTCGGCCGCGATCTGCTGCATCGCCTCGATCCCGTTCATCTGGGGCATGATGACGTCCATGATCACCACGTCCGGGTGCAGTTCCTTCGTGAGGTTCACCGCCGTCCGCCCGTCGCTCGCCTCCCCCAGGATCTCGAAATCGGGCTTACCCTGAAGCAGGCTGCGCAGGCCATCCCGGAAAATCTTATGGTCGTCGGCAATCAGCACTGTCGTCATGACTACCCTCCCGCAGCCGTGATTCGATGACTCTCCCGACCGATGTGCCGCGCCCACCTGCCAGGACGGGGGGATGTACCCAGGCAGGAATCTCTATCGGGGTTCTCAATAAGCATATAGCCAACGAATCGATCAGGCGCAATAAGGTTTTCCCCTAAGGGTGAATATCAGGGAATCCCTGATTCCGGATGGCAAGGGGTCTGGGGGCTTCATCGAGAGGGGCGCTCAGCAGCACCCGCGTTCCGGCACCGGGTTTCGATTCGATCGCGAGCGTCCCCCCGAGACGGCCGAGCCGCTCCCTGATGCTGAACAGCCCGTACCCTCCATGTGCGGGCGGCGATGCCGAGAGGATCGCCGGATCGAAGCCGACCCCGTCGTCCTCAATCTGCACGCGGATCCGATCTCTTCTCTCTCCCGCGCGAGGGTCACCTCGAAGCGGGTTGCGCAGGCATGCTTCCCGATGTTCTCCAGAAGCTCCCGCACGGCCTGAAAGAGGGCAACCTGCAGGTCGTGGGTCACCGGCTTCGCGATGCGGTCGTCCCGGAAGGTGCCGGCGAGCCCCTCCCGTTCCTCGAAACGCTCCACCAGCCACTCCGCGGCCGGCTCGAAACC
Organism: Acidobacteriota bacterium; assembly: GCA_027297005.1. Next base: position 2,044 of record JAPUIN010000300.1, on the reverse strand, counting down.
GAGCTCATAGAGGATCGGCGGGCTGAGCTCGAAGATCAAGGACCTGGTGTCGTGGATCGCCCCCTCGATCAGGTGCCGCAGGTCGTGGGATAGTTCGTCGCGCTCTGCCCCTCCCCGCGATTTCAGCAGCGCGCCCAGCTTGATGCGCGACATGCCCAGTGACTGGATCGTCCGGTCGTGCAGCTCGGCGGCAATGCGGCGACGCTCCCGTTCGTCGCCGATCGCGAGCTCCGTCGCCAGGGCGCGCAGGCGCTCCTGGTATCGGCGAAGCATCTCATCGGTGCGCCGCTGCTCCTCGATCGTCCGTTGCAGGTCGTCGTTGACGCGGCGCAGATCGGCGGTGCGCGCCTCCACGCGGTGCTCCAGCTCCTGATGCGCGTTCTCGAGTGCCACCTCGGCGCGCTTGCGGTCGGTGACGTCAATCATGAAGCCGTGCAGATGCTCCGCAGTGCCGTCCCGAAAGGCCACGTGGACGATCTCGTGCACCCACAGAACGCGTCCGTCGTCGGTCAACCAGCGATACTCGAACTCGTAATCGCTGCAGCGGGCCTTTTGATCCAGACAGTAATCGATGGCCCTGCGCCGATCCTCCGGGTGGATGTGCGAAACCCAGAAATCGGCCTCGAGCCAGCGCTCGATCGGGTGACCGAGCAGGTCCTGGGCCTGCGGACCGATATAGGTGATCCGCCCGGTGTGCGCGTCAGCCTCCCACGGTACTGCGCGCGTCGTGGCGAGCAGCTTGCGGAGCCTCTCCTCCCGTTCGTGCCGTTCGGCCTCCAGTCCCTCACGCAGGCTGGCCTCGCGGCGGGTCTCGCGTGCCCGCAGCAGGAGCATGGCGCACAGGACGCCCGCCAGAATGAAGCCGACCAGAAAGAATCTGTCCAGCGACCAGGCCGCCGAGTACCCGATCCATCTTTCGAGTCGCTCGTAGAGGTTGAACCCGAGGGCGAGTGCGATCATGAGAGCCCCGACCAGGCCGATGGTGATTCTCTGGCGCGAAATCATCGGGAGGTTTCTCAAGGACCCACTCCGGTGGGATGAAGAGATCAGCCTTGCTAGACCAAATACTACTGGTCGCGGGGGATGTCAAGGTTTGTCTGACCTGAGGCGCCTCACCCGCGGGACCGCTCGTGCGGCGGCTCGTTTGACATCATGGCGGCCTGCTGCGATATAATCCGCGGCTCCAAGATCTGTTGAGCGTGCTATTTACACGATCTCCGAGAGGTGTGCCCGGGTGCCGGAGAGCAAGGGACGCGTAGGCCGGGATCGCGAACGCCGCGGGAAGGGGAACGCGGAGCGGGCCACCCCCCGCGGGAGCATCGGTGTGCGCGGCCTGACGTACAGGGACGCCGGCGTCGACATCGATGCGAAGATGCGATCGATCCACCGCCTGAAGATGATCGCCCGCGGCACCTTCAGCAAGGCCGTCCTGACCGAAATCGGATCGTTCGGCGGCCTGTTCGATCTCGCCGCGGCCGGGACGTTCCGGCGCCCGATCCTGGTCAGCAGCACGGACGGGGTCGGGACCAAGCTGAAAGTTGCAATCCAGACCGGGACCCACCGGACCATCGGGATCGATCTCGTCAATCACTGCGTCAACGACATCCTCGTGCAGGGGGCGGCGCCGCTCTTCTTCCTCGACTACATCGCGATGGGGAGGATCGATCCGGCCGTCCTGACCGATCTCGCCACCGGCCTCGCGCGGGGCTGTCGCGAGGCCGGCTGCGCGCTCATCGGAGGGGAGACCGCCGAGATGCCGAGCCTGTACCGCCCGGGTGATTACGACCTCGCCGGATTCATCGTCGGCGTCGTCGACAAGGAACATCTCGTTGACGGATCACGGGTCGCCGCCGGTGACGTGCTGATCGGCCTGCAGTCGTCCGGGCTTCACACCAACGGTTACTCGCTGGCGCGAAAAATCTTCTTCGAGAAGCGCGGCCTGAAGCCCGAAACGCGCGTCCCCGAGATCGGCCGCAGCGTGGGGGACGAACTGATGAGTGTGCACCGCAGCTATCTTCCAGTGTTAAGGGATCTCATCCCGACG
>JAPUIN010000030.1 GCA_027297005.1 Acidobacteriota bacterium | reverse complement strand
GGCGAGCCGATCTGGCCGATCGAGGAGCGCCCGGTCATGCAGACCCAGGTCCCCGGCAACTACACATCGCCTACGCAACCCTACCCCACCCGGCCGGAACCGTTGGACCGCATCATACTGGATGGGATCACCGAGGAGTTCGTGATCGACTACACGCCGGAGTTGAAGCAGCGAGCCATGGAGATCCTGAGTGAGTTCCGGGTCGGGGGCCTCTACGTACCGCCGCTTCCCTCCCCCCATAACAACGATTACCGCAATGTCGTCGGCTGCATGGGCGGGTTGAATATCTACCATCCGCCCATCGCCGATCCCACCACGGGAATGATGTATGCGTCACACAACCGGGGCTGTAGCGCCCCCAGATTCCTGGTGCCCACGAACGGTGAGGACGAGGAGCGGGGGTTGCCCGGACTGAGTGCGGAGAGCTGGAGGGGGCGGGAGCGGCATACGCCCACCACAGGTACCACAGTGGCAGCGTATGCGCCGGGTGGCCCGCTCGCGTCACTGCCGCTCATCGAGGGCTTGCCGGTCTACAAGCCTCTTTACCAGAGCCTGGCCGCCTACGACATGAACACGGGCGAAAAACTCTGGGACATCCCGATCGGCGAAACCGCCGACCGGATCAGGAACCACCCTCTTCTGGCGGGACTGGAAATTCCCAATGCGGGAGGAACCGCCTTCTCGATCCAGATGGTCGTGGGCGACCTCCTGTTGCAAACCACGGAGGACCTGAGGGGCGAGACCGAGGTGAACGCGAACGGCATGCCGATGTTGCATGCCCGCGACAAGCGCACGGGACAGATCCTCGCGAGCGTCGAGATCCCGATCCCCGGCGAGTACGGGATGATGAGCTACATGCACGAAGGCAAGCAGTACATCCTGGTGCAGGCGGGGAGCGCGCGGCGCGAGCAGCCGGGCGCTCTGGTGGCGCTGACGCTGCCGTAACCGCTCGATCGGTTCCCTCTTCACGACCGGGGGATCGAGACTCCTATCGAGCTGCGGTCCGTCGCTGGCTGGCGGCGAGCATTCGTTTGCGAAGCCGGAGGCTCTGGGGCGTGATCTCGACGAGCTCGTCATCGCTGATGAACTCGATCGCCTGCTCGAGGTCGTCACCCCCTGAAACTCTTCCGCCACGTCGATGACGAGCTCCTCGACCGGTTCCTCGGCACGGCCGTCGACGACCCGGGTCACGATCTCCGGGCGCGAGACCTGCATCTCATGAGCTTCCCGGCGCATCATGTCGATGAGGATCGACAGCTGACATCTGGGCTCTACCGATGAACGAAGCGGGGGAGTCATCCGGTGACCCGTTCCCCGTCGTCCAGACCCGGTTCGACGAACGGGATGGACAGTTCTCTCCGGACGGGAAGTGGATCGCGTACCAGTCGAACCAGTCCGGCCAGTTCGAGGTGTACGTACAGCCATTTCCTGGGCCTGGAACCGGACGACAGGTTTGATTTTTCTCCTCGAGGTGGTACATTGCCTCGCAAAGGCACGCGGCGTCCGACACAAGGAGGGGCTCATGGCAGCGACAGGAATCGTACGATCAGCCGTGGTCTGCACGGTGTTGTTCGTGTTGTATGCAGCGGTGATGCCGGCGCAACAGGCGCAGGTTCGACTCTACAACACCGCGAAGCAGAAGTTGATGGACGGCCAGCAGGTGGTGGGCGGCACCGTCTCGTCGCCCGACCCGGCCATCTATTGCGCCATGGCGAACGCCGGGTTCGATTTCCTCTGGATCGAGATGCAGCACAGCCCGCTGACGTATCAGGAGGTCGCCCGCATGATCTGGGCCTGCAAGGATGCGCCGGCCATTCCGTTCATCCGGGTCCCTGACGCGACGGAAGGCGATATCCAGAAAGCCGTCGACATCGGGGCCCTGGGCATCATCGTGCCGATCGTCGCCTCGGTCGAGAAGGTGGAGGCGGCCGTCCAGTACGCCAAGTATCCGCCGGTCGGCGTTCGCAGCCAGGGCGGCGGCCAGTACCGCGCCCTGTGGGGGAACGACTACCGCGCCAGCGCCAACGAGAACATCATGGTGATCGCCATGATCGAGTCGCCGGCCGGCGTCGCCATCGCGGACGAGATCGCCGCGGTTCCCGGCGTCGACGTGGTGTTCGCCGCGAGCAGCGACCTGGGCAGCTTTTCGGGATTCCGACAGGGTGACCCGCCATACGAGGCGCTGATCACCACGATCCGCGATGCGACCTTGCGGGCGGGGCTGAAGCTGGGCGGCCCGCAGGCGTGGAGGAACCGCGAGGGGTTCACCTTCTTCCAGGGCCCCGGCGCGACCAGCCTGATCAGATCGGGAGCGCGCGTATCGCTGGCCGCCGCGCCGTCTGGTGTCGCGCCGATCGAGGGGAGGCCGGGTCGGTAGCGGCGCGCCCTAGTAGTCCGACGCATCCAGCGACGCGCGGATGATCTCCCGATCGTTGCGATGCACGATGTGCCGGTTCGCATAGGCCGGGTGCGACCAGTTGACGAGCCGGTCGAACGCCTTGCGCGGGCCGTACCCGGAGCTCGCCGTCGCCTCGATCAGCTTCGTGCGATCCAACTCGACGTACCCCTCGGGCGTGAATTGCGCGATCATGAGATAGCCCTCGTCGTTGTTGACGAAATAGCGGTCGCCGTGCTGCACCATGAACGCGGTGCCCCACCGCGCCTGGGCGGTCATCTCGGCGCTACTCCAGAGGCGATCGCCGGTCCGCGCGTCCAGCCCACGCAGCTCGCCGTAGCTGCCGACGCCATAGGTGTAGTCACCGATGATCAGCGGCGTGGTGATCAACGAGTGCAGCCCGTCGGTCTCGTTCGGCAACTCGCT
>JAPUIN010000003.1 GCA_027297005.1 Acidobacteriota bacterium | reverse complement strand
GAGCTTGTGCAGCAGCTTCCGATCCGGGCGATGGACATCGTCGAGGTCGCGCCGCGCCTCGATCCGACCGACGCCACGCTCTTTCTGGCGTTGCAGATCATCTTCGAGACCTTCGCGGTGCTGGCCGGGAAGCGGGCGCCGAAGCCGCGCACGTGAAAAGAACTCCAGAAAAGTAAGCGCCCCTGTCCGCCGTCGATGTTCATGCAGGCACCGATGACGAGGGAGGCCTCCGGCGAGGTGATGAAGACGACCCCCGCGGCCACCTCGTCCGGCTTCCCGAAGCGGCCAGCACGAGTGGCACCGAAGGCGTGGTCGCTCCCTGCCCTCGATTCGTTCTCGCAAGGATCAAGCCGGGATCTTCACGTGTGCGGGTAGAATGACGGGAATCATGTCATCCCCCGTTCAACCCGATCCCCCGGGCGGCGCCGCACCGCGGCGGGCGCTCGCGCGCCGGTTGCGTTCCTCCGATTTCTTCGCCGTCGCATTCGGCGCGATCATCGGCGTCGGGTGGGTGGTTGTGCTCGGAGAGTGGCTTTCGAGCGCCGGGCCGCTCGGCGCGATCATCGCCTTCGCGCTCGGCGGCGGGTTGATGTACCTGATCGGCCTCTGCTACGCCGAACTGACCTCGGCCATGCCGGTGGCGGGAGGGGAGATCGCTTACGCGTATCGCGCGTTCGGTCTGGAAAAGGCGGCGTTCGTCGGGTGGTACCTGACCCTCGGGTACATTGCCGTGTCGGGGTTCGAGGCGGTCGCGGTCGGCCGGGTCATCTCTTATCTGATTCCCGCAACCAACTCGATTCCACTCTACTCCGTGCAGGGGAATCCGGTCTACCTGCCACATCTCCTGATTGGCGTCGGCTGCTCCGTTCTGATCACCTGGATCAACTACAGGGGTATCGGGGTGGCGGCCGGCTTTCAGAGCGTACTCACCCTCCTCCTCGTCGCGGCCGGGCTGGTCTTCATCACTGCGGCGTTGCTGCGTGGATCGCCTGCGAACCTCTCGCCGCTGCTGTCGGAGACACCAATCGCCGGGATCCTGGCTGTCTTCATCACGACACCAATCTGGTTCGTCGGGTTCGACACGATCCCGCAGACGGCGGAGGAGGCCCTCCCGGGCTTTCCGTCGCGCCGGCTCGGCACGCTGATCCTCGTTTCGATCGCGGCCGCGACCCTTTTTTACATCGGCGCGATCCTGTCGGCCTCGGTCCTCGCCCCCTGGCCCACTCTGGTCAGTCAGGATCTGCCGACGGCGCGTGCCTTCACTCTTGCGTTCGCCTCCCCTGCTCTCGGCCGACTCGTCCTGATCGCAGGGCTGATCGGCCTTCTGACCTCGTGGAACGGCTTCTTCATCGGCGCTTCGCGGGTGCTGTTCAGCCTGGGGCGGGCGCGGATCATTCCGGGCGTGTTCGGTGTTCCGCATGCCCGGTTCGGCTCGCCGCACCGTGCCGCCCTGCTCGTCGGGGCGGCCACCTGCCTCGCCCCCCTGCTCGGGAAGGAAATGCTGACCGCCTTCGTGAACGTCTCCTCCGCCTGCATCGCGGTGTCGTTCCTGGGGGTCTGTCTCTCGATGCGCGCTCTCCGGCGTCAGGCGCCGGAGATGCGGCGCCCCTACCGTGTCCGCGGGGGGGTCGCGGTCGCGACCGCCGGGGCAGCAGGCGCTGCTCTGATCATTCTCGCCCTCGCCGTGCCGGGTTCGCCCGTCGCCCTGCGCTGGCCGTACGAATGGTCGATCCTGGCGGGGTGGACGCTGGTCGGATTCGTTCTGTGGCGCGCCGCCCGTGAACGAAGAACGGCCATCGGCGAGGCGGAACGGTCAGCGCTTATCCTGCAGACGAAATGGTCCGGCGACGAGGGATGACGGGGAGCGGGCTACTACTTCTTGAACAGGGCGTCGAAGGCGTCCCGGGGGGCGCGAACCTTGCCGCCCGAGCCCGAGCCGGGGGTGGCGATTCGACGCCCGGTGGCGTCGAGCACCGTCTCGGGCTTGAAGGAGGAGCAATCATTGGCGGCGATCTTGGATTCGATCCGTACCTGGATCGGCTGGCGGCATTCCCAGCGGGCCCCAGGGTCGAAGTGGGCGCAGTTCCGACAGGAGTGTGAGGGCTCTGAGCAGCCGGGGCAGACCATTCCCTGCTCGACGCCGACGGAGGCCGGCTCCTGGTGGCCGCACTGGAAACACCGTCTCACCAGGCTCGCCTCGCGCGGCGCACCTCTCGGTCCGCGCGGACCGCGGTCCTTCTCGCGCTTGCGCTCCCTCTCTTCTTTGTACTCGCTGTCCCGGTAACCGGGCTGGCGGTATTTCATGGGATCGGCCCGCCTCCTGCGGGCTGTGGCTCGGGGGTGGGCCCCATTGTAGCCGGAAAGGGGGCCTTCGAGTACAATGCAACCCCTGGTTGCCAGTCTGCGTAATGTCTGCCGAACCACCCCCGCGGCGGGATTTCGCTTGCCCCGGGGCCCCAGCCTGTCAGGAGGCAATGATGAGTCTCTCTTCGTTCCGCGCCCGTCTGTTATTTCCCTTCGCTGCCGTCGTGGCGCTTCTCATCGTCGTGCCCGCGACACCCGCGCTCGCCGATCCCTCCCGGGGGCATCGACCGGTGGCCGTCGCCGGCCTCGCGCTGCCGGTCGAGATCGCCTCCGACGATTCCCTCCCGGCCCCCCTCGATGAGCGGACAGCCGCCGAGGAGGAAGATCGCAAGAAGAAGCGCAAAAAGGATAAGAGTAAAGATAAGAGCGACGATAAGAAGGACGGGGACGAGAAGGCCGACAAGCCGAAGGAGCCCCTGTTTGAGAAGGCGATCAAGAAGACCCGCTTGATTCAGGGTTTCTTCAATGCCTACGTCAACGAGGATGAAGGGAAGTACCTGCTCGAGATCACTCCCGATCAGCTCGACGTCCACTTCCTCCTGAACCCGACGATCGAATCGGGGCTCGGCGAGGCCTTCCTCTATCCGGCCGCCGTGCTGCAGGAGTACGTCGTCTCGTTCCGGCGTTCGGGCAAGAGCATCCATCTGATCCACAAGAATCTCCTGTTCGGGGCGCAGGAGTCATCTTCGCTTCATACGCCGGCCTCCGTCGCCGTCCCTGACGCGCTGATCGGTCAGGCGAAGATCCTCAGCCAGCCGCATCCCGAGCGGAAAAGCGTGCTGGTCAACATGTCGGATCTCTTCCTGAAGGATTTGGAAGGGTTGGCCCTCTTTCTGACATCCGTTTACCAGTCCCCCTATCAGATCGACAAGGGCGGAAGCTCGTTCACGATGGTCCGGAGCTTCCCGAAGAACTTCGATTTCGCGATGAGGCTGCACGCCGTCTCGCCGAATCCCAAGTCGCCGATCCTCTACGCGGCCGATTCCCGCTCGATGCTGTTCGACTTCCACTACTCGCTGGCAGGGCTTCCCGACACCGGCTACCGCCCTCGTCTCGCAGACGATCGGGTCGGCCATTTCCTGGCCATCATGGGGGACTACACCGACGACCGTCAGGACGACCCGACGCGGCGCTATGTGACGCGCTGGCACCTCGAGAAGAAGGATCCCTCCCAGGAGGTCTCCGAGCCGAAGGAGCCGATCGTCTTCTACCTGGAGAATTCGATCCCGCCGGAGTACCGGGAGGCAGTGCGCCAGGGGATCGTTGGCTGGAATCCCGCCTTCGAGGCGATCGGGTTCAGGAACACCCTCGTGGTGAAGGATCAGCCGGATGATCCGGAGTGGGCCGCCGCCGATGTGCGTTATTCGACCATCCGCTGGATCGTCGCGCCGCAGGCCGGATTCGCCCAGGGTCCGTCGCGTATCCACCCGCTGACCGGGCAGATCTTCGATGCCGACATCCGATTCAGCGCCGATATGCTCCGCAACATCCGCCGGGAGGTGGACGAGCTGGTGTCACCCGTCGCTCTCCCGATCCCCCCGGGACTGATGCGGGAGGACATGGCGGCTCTGTTCGACTCGCTGAGCGGATGGACCGGCCTGTTCGGTCCGTTCCGGATGGAGGTCCTGATCGCTCAGGCCACCACGGCCGATACGGTCTCGCTGCCAAGGCTGGGAGTCGGATCACGTCCTGGGACGCATCCGGCCGCCATGGGCTACTGCGACTACGCGACCGGCCTGTCACATCAACTCGGGCTCGGCTGGAACCTGATGGAGGCCCGGGGCGGGCTGGATGCCGCGACCCGCGAGAAGTACATCAACGACTTCATCGTCCATGTGACGCTGCACGAGGTCGGGCACACTCTCGGTCTGCGCCACAACTTCAAGGCGAGCGCAATCCTGCCGAACGGCGAACTCCAGAACACCGAGATGACGACTCGGGCCGGCCTGACCGGGTCGGTGATGGACTACACGCCGGTCAACCTGGCCCCCGAGGGGCAGGCGCAAGGGCAGTACTGGCAGACGACACTCGGCCCGTACGATCGATTCGCCATCGAGTACGCCTACAGGCCGCTCGACGCAGCGACGATCGAGGACGAGCGCCCGGAGCTGGATCGGATCGCCGCGCGCGCCGCCGAGCCGAAGCTGGCCTACAGCACCGACGAGGACACCTTCACCGGCAGCCCGCGCGGGATGGACCCGACCTCGAACATGTGGGACATCGGCGACGATATCATCGCCTACTACGAAAACCGCACCGCGATCGCGCGGGAGCTGTTCAGCAAGATGGAGACCACCTTCAACGAACCGGGGATGCGCTACCAGAAGCGGCTGCTGGTGTTCGGCCAGGGGATCGGCGAGTACATCGCGCCGATCCTGAACGTCCCGAAGTACGTCGGGGGCATCCATCACCGTCGCGACCACATCGGCGACCCGGGAGGCCGCCTGCCGTACGCGCCGGTGACCGCCGTCCAGCAGCGGGCGGCGCTCCGTTTCCTGACCGAGGAGATCTTCGGACCGGAGGTGTTCCAGTTTTCACCAGAGCTGCTGAACAGCCTGGCGGTCGAGCGGTACCCGGATCTGCAGGGACACTCCTGGACGCGTCAGCGCAATGATCTGCCACTGCACAACATTGTTCTTCTGATCCAGTCCCTCCCGCTGGCCCGCCTGTACCATCCGATCACGCTGTCGCGCATCAACGACCTCGAGGCGCGCTACACCGACGGCGCCGAGCCGTTCACCATGACCGAGATGTTCACCGAACTGCGCCAGGCGATCTGGAGAGAGCTGAACAACTCCAGCAACGTCAACTCGTTTCGCCGTAACCTGCAGCGCCAGCACCTGCAGATGCTGATCGAGCAGGTCATTCATCTGCATCCGGGTACACCGGAGGATGCTCGGACACTCGCGCGGGCCGATCTGGAAGTGATCCGCCGCGGGATCAACACCATCCTCGGCCGGCCGGACAGCCCCCTTCCCCCGGCCGGGGCGCAGCTGGACACCGTGACGCGGGCCCACCTGCGTGAGACCCGTTCACGCATCACGGCGGCGCTCGACGCCACCCTGGAGCGCCAGATCCACGGATCCGCAGGCGCTTAGGAGCCTCTCCGGTGACGCATGAGACCGAGTTCCGACATCCGGGAGCCGGATCCGGGAACCGGTCCGGGGCCCCATGTTTTCTCCTTTACCGGAGAGGGATCCGGCGGTAAGATCTCCCGGACTCCGCTACTGTCGATGTTTCGAGGAGAAATCATGTCACGTCGTATTCCGCCGATTCTGACCGTTGCGGCCCTCGCCGTCGCGGTGCTGATGAGTTCCAGCCTGGAGGATTCCTTCGCCGGGAAGAAAAAGGACAAGAAGAAGGATGCCGCGCAGGAGGCGTCGGACCAGGCAAGCTCCACCACCATGGCGCTTCCGGCCGAGGCCGCGGCCGCCTTCATCGGCGAGACCCCGATCACCGTAGGCGAGATCGATCAACTGGCGGCGGGCCGCATGACGAAGGTGCGGCAGGAGGAGTTTAAAGTACGAAGCCAGATCCTGGAACGCCTGCTGACCGATCGGCTCCTCGACATGGAAGCGTCGGAGCGCGGGATCAGCCGCGAGGAGCTCCTGTTGGACGAGGTCACCTCGCAGGTCGAGGATCCGCCCGACGCCGAGATCGAGGCCTACTACAACAAGAACAAGAAGCGTTACGGGACCAAAGAGCTGGAGCAGGTGAAGCCCCAGATCATCTCGATCCTGCGCTCACAGAGTCTCGGCAATCTGCAGCGGTCGTACGTCCGCTCGCTGCGGCAGAAGCACCACGTTCGCGTGCTCCTCGAGCCGCCCCGCGTCCAGGTCGCCCAGGATGACGATGCCGCGAGAGGTCCTGAGACTGCGCCGGTGACGATCGTGGAGTTCTCCGACTATCAGTGCCCGTACTGCAGTCGGGCCGAAGCGACGATCAACACCGTGATGGAAAAGTATGGAGAGCAGATCCGCCTGGTCTACCGCGACTATCCCCTGAGCTTCCACAAGAACGCCCAGAAGGCCGCCGAGGCGTCGGAGTGCGCCGACGAGCAGGGGAAGTTCTGGGAGATGCACGGGGCGATGTTCGCCGACCAGTCGAAGCTCGCGTCGGCCCAGCTCGTCGAGACCGCCAGCACCATCGGGCTCGATGCGGACAGCTTCAAGGAGTGCCTGACGTCCGGGAAGTACGCGCAGGAGGTAGCGAATGACTTCGCGGACGGCAAGAGCTACGGTGTCACCGGCACGCCGACCTTCTTCATCAACGGTATCATGATGGTCGGAGCCAAGAGCGTCGACGCGTTCTCGGCCATCATCGATCAGGAATTGGACCGGACCGCGAACTGAACCGTGCGGCCGGGCAAACGACCCGGGTCGCTCATGTCCGCCGGCGCAGCGTCCCGAACGGCGACCCCACACGATATTCGGACAGGCTCCTAGAGCCGGCGCTCGTAGCGGTGCCACGCGGTTTCGAGAACGGCGAGGTCTCCGAAGATCTCCTCGAACGCCGATTTGCCGCCTGCTCCAGCCGCCTCCCGCCTCGCGTATTCGAGGAACAGCGGCCGGTATCGTCCATCCCCGGCGTGGTTGAGGAAGTGGACGAGCGTCCAGGACGCGCCGTACAGGCGCGCTGAGCGACCGCCCGTCCAGAGAGGGTCTCGCGACCCGGCGTCCAGAAGGTCACCCAGCGGGACCGCCCCCTCTTTACCGACGCGCTGCAGGTGCTGCCTCAACTGAGCGCGCGGGTCGAATTGCACCAGGATCGGGCCCGCCTCGATCGTCCCGGTCTTCCGGATGGCACCCGGCTGGATCCTCAGGCGGCTGTCGATGTGCGAGAAGCTGTAGTAGGTTGCCAGCCCCTCCTCGAACCAGGGCGTCGGCCGCGCGCCCGGTGCGTAGACCCGTTCGAAGTTGAGCATGTGGATCGCCTCGTGGATGACGATCGGGACCGGCAGGTGCCCGCCCATCTCCTCACAGGGGATCGAAAGAATGCGGGAGGAAGGGATGTACTCGCCGGCCCGACTCCAGATCGGACGATCCCCCGGCGTGGACGGATGCCCCTCGTCGGTCGCCGCGACGCCGCCGATATCCGCGCCCGCCTTCCAGAGCCTCCGCACCCGATCATGATCGCCCGCGCGCGCGAAGGCGTACACGAGGATCGTCTCGCTGAACGGGCGGAGTGGCGTGAGCGAGTTCCAGAATCCCTCGTGGACCCCGATCGCCGCATCGACGACCTGCTCGAGACGTCGGATCTCGTCCGGGTCGAGGACATCCGTATGCACCCTCAACCGGCCGAGGTCGACCCGCTTCTGCCGGATCCCCATCAGGCGCGCCGCCTCGTTGATGAACGCAGCGCGACGGCTTTCGCCCAGGTAGCGCGCGATGTCGTCCTCGATCGCCCGGAGGAGCGCGACGCGCGACGGCGGATTGACCTCGTGCACGACCCGGTAGGACACCTCGTCTCCCCGCACGCTGCTGATGGCGTAGTACACCTCCCCCTTCTTGCGCACGAGGTATGAGAGATCCCCGGCCTCCACCGGACCGACGAGACTCCCGACCGGTGCGGCGTGCAGTCGTCGGCGAAGCGCGGACGGGAGATCGGAGGCGTGCACAATTCCCCAGTCTCCGGGCAGGAAGGAAGCGGCCGACGCCCCCTCGACCGTCGCGGCGCCCGCGTCGGCGAAATCCGCGCCACCCTCCACCCGTCTCAGCGCTTCTTCGAGTCCAATGCGATCGGCGCTCGCGATCCCCTCCAGCCGGTAGAGCGCCCGGTGCACCCAATCGGCCGATTCCCGCGGGAGCCCCTGGAAGTTGAGCGGCACGGCGACGAACGAGCGGATCGGCATGTCGCCGAGTCTCGCGGGACGGAAACGCCACGTCATGACGGAATCGATGGCGGCGCGGCGCAGGCCCAGGTCGGGCTCCGGACCACGCAACGGCCTGGCGCGCAGCGGAGCGCCCTCGGGCGAGACGTCGACAAGGATCTCGACGCGCACCGGGCCGATGAGACGCGATCGGCTCGCTTCCTCAGGCTGAAGGGGGAGGGTCGCCTCGATCACACCAGCCGGGACGACCAGGCGTAAGGCCGTGGCCGCGCCGACAACTGGCGCATTACCGGGTGGGGGGTGAATCCCCCCACCGTCCGGCCCCCCCCCGACCTCTGTCGATTGCCGGTCGATCGCCTCCAGTTCGCGGGCGATGGCGTCCGGGGGTGCCTCGAACCCACCGGCCACCTGCCAGACATCCCTGGCCTGACGTATCTGGAGGACCGCTTCGAGTTGGCGAGTATCCGGACAACCGACCCGATAGCCCAGACGCAGACCACCATTCCAACGCTCGACCGTGCGGAGATCCGACAGCGGGCCACAGGACTGATCGGCCGGGTGGATCCAGGTCAGGAATTCACGGAGCCGCGCGGTGGTTGAATCCCGGGCGCCGCTCTCATCGCCTGCCGGACCGACCGGCGGGAAGAGGGCGGTGACGGCGAGGAACGACAGCCCCGCGAGAATCGAGGAGCCTGTCCGCATGGAAATTATTCTCCCACGCCCTGTTCCGTTCGTGTGGACGGGCTTTGCAATCGCGCGAGCATTATATTCCTCCTTCCTATGAGACGCTGGATCTTCCCCGTCGCACTCCTGCTGGCCCTCTCTGCTCAGGAACCGTCCGTTTCCGCTCCGCCGGGCGAAGAGGTTGTTCCACGTGGCGTGCTGGACGCCATGCAGAGTGTCGTGGGGGTCGAGGTCAGTGAGGTCACTCGAATCCCTGTCTTCCGTGGCGGCCGGTTTCGACGCGAACGGGTCGAGGGGTTCGGCGCCGGATCGGGGGTGGTCGTCTCCGGAGACGGCCTCATCATCACGAACGCACATGTCGTCACCGGGAGCGCCCAGATCACCGTACGTCTCTTTTCGGGGCGGGAGGTGGCGGCGCGCGTCGTTTCCCTCGACCCGGCCTCCGATCTGGCCCTGTTGCGGGTGGAAGGGGAGAGGCTGCGGCCCCTGATCCCGGCCGAGACAATCCCCTCGCCGGGAAGTCCTGCGTTCGTGATCGGGAACCGGGGAGACCGAGGCATCAAGGTCGGCTGGGCGAAGATCGGATCGCACCACCACGTGCGGGTGGGGGCTCGTCCGCTGGAGTTCTGGTCGGAGATCGAAGCATACGTCGGCCCCGGTGACTCGGGGGGCGCCGTTGTCGACGTGCGCGGGCGCCTGGTCGGCATCCCGAGCCTGCAAATCCTCTACACCTCGGCCGAACGGAGCGGATCTTTGACGGCCGGGTTGTTCATCCCGATCGACCATGTGCTCCGTTCCCTGCGCAGAATGCGGGCGGGGCCACGCGCGACCTGGCCCTGGATAGGCCTCGTTCTCGACGATCCCCTGATCGCCGTCAGCGAGGGGCGGTTTTTTCGGAAGGGATCGGGACCCCGGATCCGCAGCATCGTCTCCGGCGGGCCTGCGGACGGTGTCGGGCTGCGCCGCGGGGATCGGATCGTCACCCTCGGGGGCCGGGCGACCCCCGACAATTTCGCCGCGCTCGGGGCCGTCCTCAATCTCGTTCCGGATCGCCCTGTCGAGGTGGAGGTGGAGCGCGACGGGACGACCCGGATCTTCACCCTGAGGGCCGGAAGACGCCCGCCCGATCCGCGACCCGACGCGCTCGACGACTTCACGCTGCATACCGGGCTTCGGCTGACGGCACGCCCGCGGGGAGAGGACGGTGCCGTCCTATCGTTCGCCGGGATGACCCCGGAAGCGCGCGGCGCGATGCCCGAGTTCGAGGCCGACCTGTTCGCTCGCGGCGCGATCCTCGACGCGATTTTACCGGGACAGGATGTACTGGCCGGTCGGTCCAAGCGGGTCTCTATACGGTCGCTCGACGAACTGGCCGCCCTCATGCAGCGGTGCTTCGTCAAGGAGCAGTTCGTCGCGCTGGCCCACTGGTCGGATCGGGGAGGGAACTCCCTCGACCGGGCGCACGTCCATCGCAAGATCTACCCGCTCATCCTTTAGCCGATCCACACGTTGCAGTCTCTCCATCTCCGGCCGGAACGGGTACAGGTCAGGGCGGGGTGAGCTGCCCCGCGGGTGAGGCGCCGTGCCTGTGCCCGCCGGACCATGCGAGACCGAGCACCGGGGACCCGACGCGCTCTTCGGCAGGGCGGGCGGCGCGAGGCGAGCCGAGGGGAGCGTCGCGCAGCGACGCGGACACGTGTCCGGAGGGTACAGGTCGGGCGCCTCAAACGGGAGACAACTGCAACCGCCTCGAAATTGACCGTGGGGCGGGCCACAGCATAGAATCCCCGCGCATTCATGCGGAAGCGGTGCCGAAATCTGACATGACGAAACCATCCAAGAAGCCCGGCCGGCTCAGACAGATGCGTGTCGTCCCGGTCCGTCCGCGCGGCACGCCGCGTGAGCCACCTCCGCCCCCGGCGTCGGTGGCCGGCAGGGAGCTGTCGGTCTTTCCCTCCGAGCCGGTCACGTTCGCTTCGCTTGACCTCCCCGCGCAGATTCTGGAGGCCCTGTCGAGCATGGGATACGGCCAGGCGACCGAGGTGCAGGCGAAGGCAATCCCGCTGGCGCGCGCGGGGCGCGATCTGATCGTGCAGTCACGCACAGGTACCGGGAAGACGGCCGCGTTCGGCGTCCCGATCCTCGGGCAGATCAACGTTGAGGATGCCCAGGTCACCGCGCTCGTTCTCTGCCCGACACGCGAGCTGACCGTTCAGGTGACCGACGAGCTGTCTCGCCTGGGGGCCTCCCTGGGCGCCCGCGTGCTGGCGATCTACGGCGGGGACCCGATGCCGCGCCAGGTGGAGGGGCTGCGGCGGGGCGTGCATATCGTGGTCGGCACCCCTGGACGCCTTCT
>JAPUIN010000299.1 GCA_027297005.1 Acidobacteriota bacterium | reverse complement strand
GCTGTTCGGCTTGCTGATCGTCGTGACGGGGCTCGTATCGATCTCATTCAGCCCGTTCCTGCTGGTCGCTCTGACGCTTCTGGCCCTCGTCCTTGTCTTCAGCACGACCGTCGATCGATACGTCCTCCTCCGCTTCGGCGTCAATTTCGGACTGTGCCTGACCATACTTCTGACGCTGTTCTGTGTTTACGAATTCACCGGCATCCTCGACGATCTGGTCGATCGCGAGCTGGGGATCGGCTACGCGCTCGATTACATGAAGTACCGCATCCCCTGGCTCCTGGCCCAGGTTCTCCCGATGTCCTCCCTGATCGCCACCTTCATGACCTTCGCCCTCATGTCACGCTTTAATGAGGTTGTCGCGATCAAGGCGGGAGGAACCAGCATCTACCGGCTGTCGATGCCGATCCTCCTCGTGATGGTCGCTCTGTGCACCCTTGCATTCGTGAACACCGATTATCTGATGCCGTATGCCAATCAGCGGGCCCGACAGATCAAGGACGTCATCCGTGGCAGGAAACCACGGAGCTACCAGTCCCATCAGGAGCGCTGGGTATTCGGTGAGAGGTCGCGTCTGTACAATTTCTCCAACTACATCCCCTCCCCCATCCCGGTCCTCCCAGTCGTTGGAGGCGGCACTTTTCAGGGGTTCTCAGCGTACCAGCTCGATCCTGAATCCTTTTTCATCCGGAAGCGAATCTATGCACGCTCAGCCGCTTTCGACAGCGAGGGGTGGATCCTGCGGGACGGGTGGCAGCGCGAGTTTCTCAATGGCCGGGAGTCGTTCGAATCTTTTTTGGAAAAGCGATTCGACTTCCCGGAGAAGCCGGCCGATCTGATCACCGAGTGGAAACGACCGGAGCAGATGAGCTACGCGGAGTTGAGCAGGTTCATCAAGGGACTGAGCATTCGGGGTTATAACGTGCAGGAGTTGACCGTCGATCTGCATGCGAAGATTGCCCTGCCCCTCGTGTCGCTGACGATGGTGATGCTCGGTCTCCCCTTCTGCTTTCGGATGGGGAGCAGGGGCTCACTGTACGGGATTGGACTCGCCACCATCCTGGTCGGGGTCTTTCTCCTCGTTTTCGCCACCTCGAACGCCCTCGGTAGTGTCGGCTTAATCCCTCCGTTCCTGGCGGCGTGGGGACCGAACATCCTGTTCGCCGGCTCCGGCATATACCTGTTCCTCCGGACCCCTACCTGATCACCCGGCATCAGGAAGGGGCGAGCCTCTGACGATAGAGGACCCGCTCGGCCTCGAGTCGCACCTCCTGCGACCGGTCACCCACGGCAATCGCGCGCAGCTCAGACTCGACTTTCTGACGGTCGCGCCAAGCGGCCATGGTCCGCACCGCCCAGACCCGGACCTCGACCACCTCGTCGTTCCGTGCACGTTCGATGACGGCGGACAGAGCGAACCCGGCCTGATCGGGCGACTCCCCGAGCGGGTCGAATAGGCTCGACGCAAAGATACGTTCAATCAATCGGGTGGATCGGACTCGTATTCCGGGGGACGGGTTGGTCAAGAGCGGGATCAGGCTGGGGTAGAGATAGGGAGTGCCTGCGTTCATCCGCAGGAGCTCGTCGAGCGCGGTCTCGAGCAGGTAGTTATTGGGGATCCCGATCTGCTTTTTCAACTCGCCTAACTGGCTGGCCGGATCCATACCGACCATCGACGCGAGGTGACGCAGGGCGTCCAGAAGCGCATCGGTTCCTTCGGCCGGCACCGTGATCCTCCCCTGTGCACCATGGAGCAACTCGAACAGATCCCGGTGTTTCTCCTTATTCTTCGCGAACCTGTAGGGAACGAGGAAGAGGATCTCCTCCTGTCCATCCGGAAAGACGATCGCTCCCTCCTTGCGCTGCCGCGCCGTGTTGAAGTCCCGAAAGACGATCCGGAGACGATCCGTTGGGGCCTCGCCCCGGAACTCCTCGATCACATCAACGAGTGCATAACGAAGGGCCCCTTCGCGGACACGCACATGCACCACGAGTTCAGAGCGAGCGACCATCTGATAAAGGTTGAGCCTCTCCTTTGAATCGGCGTACGCCCCGGATGTGACGGTCAGGCTGGCCAACCCCGCCGCGATCGCGATGAGCGTCCGCCACCATCCGCTCATTCTGCTTGCTCCCGCAGCGCATCGAGTCGCTCTCTGAGCTCCGGTTGGTCAGGATCCAGTTCGAGAGAGCGCTCCAGAGCGGCGAGGGCATCCGACCGTCGCTCGGCGCGCAATAACGCTTCCGCAAGGAGAGCGTGCATGGAGGCATCGCTGGCAATGGCCCGGGCTCCCCGTGTCAAGATCTCCACCGCTTCTTCAGAAGCACCCCGTGCGAGGCATGAACCGGCCAGCGTCAGGTAGGCCGAACGATAGGAATCGTTCAGATCCAACGTCCGGCGCAGCTCCCTCTCCCCTTCCTCGACCTGACCGCCCTTAAGAAGCGCCAGTCCGAGATTGTGGTGGGCGTCCGCATAGTCACGATCGAGACGGACCGCTTCACGATAAGCGGCGATTTCATCATCGGCATGACCCAATCTGCCGTAAACCGCGCCGAGGTTATTGTGTGCGGTGGCGTGTCCTGGATCGATTTTAATTGCGCGCTGCAGTTCGCGACGCGCTTCCTCGGGCCTGTCCAGGACGTACAGCAGGCCACCGAAATTGGCCCGCACGATGGCGTTGTTACGATCGCGCCGCAGCGCCTCGCGGAACCGCCCCTCGGCGGCATCGAATTCACCCCGTTCTTCGTGGACCAGCGCCAGGTTGCTATACGACCCGGCAAACTCGGCATCGGCCCGGATCGCCCGCTTGAAATCCTCGATCGCTTCCTCAAGGCGGCCGGCCTTCTTGTGAATCAGGCCGATGTTGTTATATGGCTCGGCGTAATCGGGATCGATTTCCACGGCGCGGCGAAACTCCACCAGAGCCTCCTCAGTCTTTCCGACCTTGTCATAGAGGAGTCCCAGACTGTTCCGCGCCTCGGTGTAATTCGGCTCGTACTTCAGGGCCTGCCGGAGGTGCGCCTCCGCCTCGTCCAACCTCCCTTGCTCCATGCGGATGTTCCCGAGCAGGTTCTCCGCATCCTTGGATCGAGGCCGCCTCTGCAGGTGGGCCTCCAGCGCGTCCACCGCCGCGCCCAGATCTCCCTTGCGGAGATTGGCCCTCGCGATATTGATGTACGCGATGGCAAAATCCTCCGACGCGTCGATCGCGAGTCGGAACTCGGCAATCGATTCGTCGAGCTTCCCCTTTCTCAGCAGCAGCATTCCGCGATTGTTGTGGGAATTGGCTGTGTCCTGACGAATGTAGCCGAGCGATTCCAGCTTCTCCCGCAGCTCGCGATCCCCCGCCGGATCCTGCGGCTCATCCTGCACCCTCATGGTTTTCGGTGAGCGTGCCCCCTCCAGCACGCTCCCCTCGTAGGTCGGCCGGTATCTGACAGGATGGGCCGCAAGAAATTCAGAGCGCAGCGCGTCGATGATCGGCCGGCCATCCAGATCCTCGGCAACCGGCAGACCGAAGAGTGCCAGCACGGTTGGGATAATATCCAGGATCGAAGCCTCTGCGAGCTCGATCCCCCGCCTGAACTGTGGTCCGTGCATGATGAGAACGCCATACTTCCGGTGCCAGTCTGCCGCCATTCCGTAACCGATGCGGGAGTCGGTCAGCGGCCGGTGCTCCCCCGTTCGGAATCCATGATCGGAGCAGATGATGATCGCGGCCTCGGGGCCGACAGCCTCCACCAGGCGCCCAATCTCGCCGTCGACATGCGCATAGTACGCGTCGACGGTCCTCGAGAAGCGACGCGCCGCCTGGCGATCGATTCCGTCTAATGGCGGGGGCGCGAAAGGCATGAAAAGGTGCGCCACCGTGTCGGTTCCTTCGAAATAGACCGCCAGAAAATCGGGATCTTCCCTCTCCTGAAGCTCCAGCGCGATGCGACTGTAGGTGTCCCCTGCGGCGAGCAGCGTCCTGAAGTCGTCAACCATTTTCCCCTGAGTGGCCGGCAGGGGGATGGCCTCCCTCCCGATTCTCATAAAGCGCCTCAATCGTCGTGTCGCGATCGATTCGGGGGCGATTCGCAACGGCGCGATCACCTTCTCCAGATCGGGAGGGTAGATCTTGCCTGCACCGACCGTTTCGGCTGGGCGGTGCGGCCCGATCACCTGGCGTGCCACCCGGTCGGACACGATGAAGCCATTGACACGCTCGGCCGGGAAGGTCGCCCACCAGCCGACGACCCCGACGCGGACGCGCTGTTCGCTGAGGATGTTCCAGATCGCCTTCACCTTGCGCAATGTCGATCGAACCGGGACCTTCTTCCTGTCGGGCCCGACCGTCGCGACGAAGTCGATGATGCCATGACGGGCCGGCACGACACCCGTGGCAATGCTCGTCCAGATCACCGGCGAAAGCATCGGCGTCAGAGTTCGCAACCTGCCACGCACACCGGTGCGGACCAGCCGGGCCAGGTTCGGGAGACGCCCCGATTTGATCAGCGGCTCGAGGATGTTCCAATCAGCACCATCGAGACCGATCACGAGGACCTTGGTGCCCTGAAGCGGTGCGGGCTCCGGCATCCCGTCAGACTCTCCCCTCCGAATCTGCACGTCCCTGACATCGAGAGCCAGAAGGACGAGGCCGACCTCCCGAAATCGCTCATCGAGCGACCGGCCGAGTGCGAGGCGCAGCTCTTCGACACGAACGCCCGAAATCTCGCTGTAGCTTTTGGACGCGACCTCGCGACGCAGATCCTCCACCACCCACGGCTTCAGAGCCTCGAGCTCCAGGCGAGGTCCGAGCTTCCCGTGCACCTCGAGCACGCGCTCCGGATCGACGCGGTACTGGACGATCGCCGTGGTCAGGATCTCCGTCCCTTCACTGGTGACCAGGGCGGGATCACGCTCCCCGGTGTTCAGGGTGAATGTTCGTCCGTCAGTGGGATATGTGGTGAGGCGCAGGAGACCGGGGGGCGCCAGGTGCCAGCCGGGATCGACGAGGCGGGCCGCCGGGAACCCGAGAGGGGCATCGAGAATAATGCTCCCCGCGCCCGGCTCGATCAGTCGAATCCCGTACGCCAGCCAGGCGGCAAGGAAAAGCAGAGCCACCCCGATCGGAATTCTTCGCCGTCGGAGTGTCTCCTGATTCATCTGGGTCGATGTGCCGCGCCGGGCAGTCTCAGGTTCCTTCGGTCCAGCTGGAGAGGTAGTTCTTCTGTTCCTTCGTCAGCGCATCGATCTGGATATCCATCGCCTCGAGCTTCAAGCACGCGATCTCCTGATCGATCTCGGCGGGGACGGGATAGACCCGGTGCTCGAGGGTCCTCCCCGTTCGCACGAGGTGCTCGCAGGCTAGCGCCTGGTTGGCGAACGACATGTCCATCACGGTGGCCGGGTGCCCCTCGGCGGCGGTGAGGTTGATCAAGCGCCCCTCCCCCAGAAGATGGATACGACGCCCATCCTTCATCGTGTACTGATCGACATACTCACGCAGCCGCTGAACATTTCCCCCCGCCAGATCCTTCAGCGCGGGGATGTCGATCTCGACGTTGAAGTGTCCCGAATTCGCGATCACCGCGCCGTCTTTCATCTTCTCGAAGTGCTCGCGACGCAGGACATGCTTGTTCCCCGTCAGCGTGATGAAGATGCCTCCCTGGCGCGCGGCCTCGTCCATCGTCGCAACCTGGTAACCGTCGAGGACCGCCTCGAGTGCCTTCACCGGCTCGACTTCGGTCACCACGACGTGCGCGCCGAGTCCCCTCGCCCGCATCGCGACGCCGCGGCCGCACCAGCCATATCCGATGATCACCACCTTCATCCCGGCAATCAGCAGGTTCGTCGCGCGGATGATCCCATCGAGGGTGCTCTGCCCCGTTCCGTACCGGTTATCGAAGAAGTGCTTCGTCTTGGCATCATTGACGGCGATGATCGGATAGGTGAGGACACCCTCGCGCGCCATGCTGGTCAGCCGGATCACACCGGTCGTTGTCTCCTCGGTGCCGCCGATAATGCCGGGCAGGAGGTCCTTTTTCTTCGAATGTAAAACCGAAACCAGATCGGCGCCGTCGTCCATCGTGATCTGCGGTTTGTGTTCGAGGGCCGACATGATGTGGCGGTAGTAGGTGTCGTCGTCCTCCCCCTTAATGGAGAAGACCGAGATGCCGTCATGCTCGACCAGTGACGCCGCGGTGTCGTCCTGCGTCGACAGCGGATTGCTGGCGCAGAGACGCAGGTCGGCGCCACCTGCGACCAGCGTCCTGGCCAGATTCGCAGTCTCGGTGGTCACGTGCAGGCAGGCGGCCAGCTTCAGCCCCTTGAGCGGCTTCTCTTTCGCGAAGCGCTCGCGGATGGCCCTGAGGACCGGCATCTGGGCATCCGCCCAAGCGATTCGCGCCTTCCCCTTCGCCGCCATACCCAAATCGTTCACATCATGAGGTACTCGTCCCACCTTCCCTGCCTCCTTTCGTTTCCCAGAGCGTCCTGCCGTCATAATTTCGCCGCCTTGCGGAGCGCCTCGGCTCGATCGGTCTTTTCCCAGGTGAATGCGGCCTCCGAGCGACCGAAATGTCCATAGGCCGCCGTGCTCCGATAGATCGGTCGCTTCAGATCTAATTCCTTAATGATTTCCAACGGTCTCAAGCCAAAATGATCACGTATCAATTGAATAATTTTATCCTCGGGAAGACGGCCGGTCCCACCGGTCTCAACCATGATCGAGACCGGGTCGACGACCCCGATGGCGTAAGCAATCTGCACCTCGAGCCGCTCGGCGATCCCGGCCGCCACGAGATTCTTGGCGATGTAGCGGGTCATGTAGGCAGCTGATCGATCCACCTTGGTGGGATCCTTGCCCGAGAATGCGCCACCGCCATGGTGGGCCGCTCCGCCGTAGGTATCAACGATGATCTTGCGCCCCGTCAGGCCGGTGTCTCCCTGCGGCCCACCGGTGACGAACCGGCCCGTCGGATTGATGTGGATCCGCGTCCGGTCGTCGCGCAGACCGTCCTTGATGACCGGCCTGATCACCTTCTCCTCGATATCACCCCGCAGTTGCTCGGTCGTCACCTTGTCGGCGTGCTGCGTCGACACGACCACGGCGTCGATCCGCGCGGGGCGACCGTCATCGTATTCCACAGTCACCTGGGACTTGCCATCCGGCCGCAGGTAATCCAGCTGTCCGGCGCGCCGCACTTCGGAGAGTTTCTGTACCAGCCGATGCGCCAGCTGTACCGACAGAGGCATTAATTCCTCGGTCTCCCGGCACGCGTAGCCGAACATCATCCCCTGGTCCCCGGCGCCGCCCGTGTCGACCCCCATGGCAATGTCGGGGGACTGACGGTCGATGGATGTGATCACGGCGCAGGTGTTGCAGTCGAACCCGAATGAGGCATCCGAATAGCCGATGTCCCGGATCGTCTCGCGCACCGTGGCCGGAATGTCCTGGTTCGATTTCGTGGTCATCTCCCCCGCGACGAACACGACCCCGGTCGTCAGCAGGGTCTCGATCGCCACCCTGGAGTCGGGATCTTCGGACAGCGCACCGTCCAGAATCGCGTCGGAGACCTGATCCGCGATTTTATCGGGATGACCTTCGGTCACCGACTCGGAGGTGAACAGATAGCGCCCTTTGCCCATCAATAAATCCCCCTCTCACTCTGCTCGCGCGGAATGACGGCGGCAGGTGCCTCTCGATCTGTCGAACCATTTAGGGTAGGGGAATTCATGTTTGCCTGTCAACGGAATCTTACCGAACCCTTACCCAGGAGGCCTTCCAGGGCCCTGGTCAAGTCGCGCCCGGGAGCCACCTTGAGACCATCTGCGGCCCTGAGGGTCGCACGGAACGCCTTGGGTCTGGTCACCTCGACGTAGACGGGACAGGGTCCGGGTTTCTCCTTGAGCAATCCCTTCACCTGTTCGATCATCTCCTGGTCCAGCCCCGGAGCGGCGAAGGCGATCACGATCTCGCGGGCCTTTTTCTCCTCGGCCTCGTCGAGCGGCATGAGGGTCTCGGCGATGACACGCCGCTGCTCGTCGGCGATTTCCACGGTGCCGGTCAGAAGGAGCGCCGCATCCTCTTCGATCAGGCTTCGGTGGCGGGCGAATGCATCTGGAAAGACCAGCACCTCAACCTTCCCCTCCAGATCCTCCAGCTGGAAAACCGCCATCGTGTCCCCCTTGCGGGTCCTGCGCCGTTTCAGGGACGCGACGATGCCGGCGAGCGTGACCGGCCGGGTCTGCTTCAGCTCCTTCAGCCCAGCTGTACTGTGGCTCACGAGGCCCCGGATCCGATCGGCGTAGTCGCCCAGAGGATGACCGGCGATATAGAAGCCCAGGGTCTCCTTTTCATATGCCAGCAACTCCCGTTCCGGCCACTCGGGGATTGGCTTGAGCCGGTCGACCGGCTCCTCCTTCCCGTCAGCCGCGCTGAACAGGCCACCCTGTCCGCTTTCCTGATCACGCAGCGCCTTCTGCGCCGCGTCGATCGCGGAGTCGACCGAAGTGCACAGTGTGGCACGGTTGGGGCCGAGCCGATCGAAGGCTCCCGCCTTGACGAGCGATTCGAGCACCCGCTTGTTGGCCAAGCGCGGATCGATCTCCCGGCACAGCCCCGACAGCGATCCGATCCGGCCGAGCCGATCCCGCGCCTTGAGGATCTCGCGGACGGCCCCCTCCCCCACATTCTTGACGGCACTCAGACCGAACCGAATCTTCTCCTCCTCAACCGTGAAGTCGAAACCGGAGGTGTTGATGTCGGGGGCGAGAACTGGAATCCCCATCTCGCGGGCCTCCCCGATGTATTTGGCCAGGTTGTCGCTGTTCTCCCGCTCAGCGGTCAGAAGGGCGGCCATGAAGTGGCGAGGGTGGTGGGCCTTGAGCCATGCTGTCTGATAGGCGACCAGCGCGTAAGCGGTGCTGTGCGCCTTGTTGAATCCGTAGCCGGCGAAATACTGCATCAGTTCGAAGATCTTCTTTGCTTCCCTATCGGAAACCTTGCGGGCCCTGCATCCGGCGACGAACTTGTCGCGCTGCGCCGCCATCGCCTCCTTCTTCTTCTTCCCCATGGCGCGCCGCAGCAGATCGGCCTCGCCGAGGCTGAACCCGGCCAGACCGGAGGCGATCTGCATCACCTGCTCCTGATAAACGATCACGCCGTAGGTGACTCCGAGGAACTCCTCGAGCTCCGGGACGATGTACTCGATCTCCTTCCTGCCACGGCGGCGTTCGATATAGTCATCGATCATTCCCGAACCGATCGGTCCCGGGCGGAACAGCGCGTTGAGCGCGATCAAATCCTCAAAGCGATCCGGCTTCATTTTGCGGAGGATGTCCTGCATGCCGGACGATTCAAACTGGAAGACACCGGCCGTACGCGCAGCCGCGAACAGCTCGTAGGTCGTCTGATCGTCCAGCGGCAGAGCGTCGATGTCGATCCCCTCGACACCCGCGTCGCGCAGGCGCGCCATGCAGTCGTGGATGAGGGTCAGCGTTTTGAGGCCGAGAAAATCCATCTTCAGCAGGCCAATCGCACCGATCTGATCCATCGCATACTGCGTGACGATCTCGTCGTCTCGCGTCCGGGCAAGGGGGGAATATTCGACGATCGGCTTCGGGGAGATCACCACGCCGGCGGCATGGACCGAGGCATGACGCGCGAGCCCCTCGAGCCGCTTCGAGACATCGAGCAGGCGCCGGATCCGGTCTTCCTTCTCGTACATCTGCCGGAGGGCCGGCACGGCCGCCAGCGCCTTGTCGATCGTCATCTCCAGTTCGGTCGGGATCATCTTCGCGATCCGATCGCACTCTCCATACGGGATGTCGAGTCCGCGGCCGGCGTCGCGGACAACCGCCTTGGCCCCCATCGTGGCGAAAGTGATGATCTGGGCAACATTGTCGCGACCGTACTTGTCGCGCACGTAGTCGATCACCTGGCCCCGGCCGCGAATGCAGAAATCGATGTCAATATCCGGCATGGTGACCCGCTCGGGGTTCAGGAAGCGCTCGAACAGGAGGTCATACTGCAGTGGATCGACATCGGTGATCCGCAGGGCGTACGCAACCAGTGACCCCGCGGCTGAACCGCGCCCCGGGCCGACCGGAATACCGTGATCGCGCGCGTATTTGATGAAGTCCCAGACAATTAGGAAATATCCCGGAAACCCCATCCGGATGATCATTTCGCTCTCCTGCTCCAGACGGCTGCGGTACTCCTCGGGGCGGATCGGGCTCCCGTCGACGCGGCACCGCCCCCCCGAGCCCCGCATCCGTTCCTCAAACCCCGCGAGGGTCACCTTGCGGAAGTACTCCTCGGTGCTGCATCCCTTCGGGACCTGGAAGTGAGGCAGGAGGTGTTTCCCATGTTCGAACAGCAGGTTGCATCGTTCGGCGACGAGAAGTGTGTTCTCGACCGCCTCGGGGAGATCCTTGAAGAGATCCCACATCTCACCCGGAGACTTGAAATAGTGCTGTTGCGTGAAGCGCATTCGATTGGGGTCGGTGACGGTCTTGCCTGTCTGGATGCAGATCAGCACGTCGTGGGCGAAATGATCCTCGGGGCGCAGGAAATGGCAGTCGTTGGTCGCCAGGAGGGGGATCTTCAGCCGGTGCCCCATCGGGATCAGAACGTCGTTGACGGCCTTCTCCTCCGGGATCCCCTGGTCCTGGATTTCGAAAAAGAAGTCTTCGGGGCCGAAGATTTCCCGGTATTCCGCCGCGGCGCGCTCGGCGTCCTTCTCGAGCCCGGCGAGGATCATCTGGGGGATCTCGCCGCTGAGACAGGTCGATGTCCCGATCAGCCCGCCGGAGTGCTCCGCCAGGATCTCACGATCGATCCGGGGTCTGTAGTAGTAGCCGTCCAGATACCCGGCCGTCGACAGTTTCATGAGATTGCGGTACCCCTCATGATTCTTCACCAGGAGAAGCAGGTGGTAGTACGGCTTCTTTCCCGGCCCGGGCGGCTTCTTGTCGGTGCGCTTGCCGGGAGCGAGATAGGTTTCGCACCCGAGGATCGGTTTGACCCCGGCTGCAGCGGCGGCCTCAAAGAACGGGATGGCGCCAAACAGATTTCCATGGTCGGTCATGGCGACCGCCGGCATACCAAAATTCGCCGCCTGCGCGCACATTTCCTTCAGGCGCGAGGCGCCGTCGAGGAGAGAGAACTGGGAATGATTGTGCAGGTGGACGAAGCTCTTCTCCTTCGCCATCGTTACTCCCACTCGATCGTCGAGGGCGGCTTGCTGCTGATATCGTAAACGATCCGATTGACGCCACGCACGGTGTTGACGATCCGCGCGCTGACCGCAGCGAGGAAGTCGGCCGGCAGACGGGCCCAATCGGCTGTCATGAAGTCATCGGTTGTGACGGCGCGCAGCGCCAGAACGTTCTCATAGGTGCGATCATCCCCCATCACGCCGACCGATTTGACCGGCAGAAGGACGGCGAACGCCTGCCCGACCTCCTCGTACAGACTGGGAGCGGTACGGCCTGGCGTCTCTTTCAGCGCTGAAACAAAAATGTGGTCCGCCTGCCGGAGCAGGTCGAGCCTCTCGCAGGTCACCTCCCCCAGGATGCGGACTGCGAGACCCGGTCCGGGGAAGGGGTGGCGACAGACGATCGACTCACTCAGCCCCAGCTCGCGTCCGACCATTCTGACCTCGTCCTTGAACAGCTCACGCAACGGCTCGACCAGCTTCAGTCTCATTTGCTCCGGGAGTCCGCCGACATTGTGATGCGTCTTGATGACCGCCGAGGGGCCCTTGTACGAGGTTGACTCGATGACGTCTGGATAGAGGGTCCCCTGCGCCAGAAAGTCGACCTCGCCCAGCACGCGCGCCTCGGCTTCGAACACCTCCACGAAAACCTTCCCGATGATGCGCCGCTTCTCCTCCGGATCGCTCACGCCGGACAGAGACTTGAGGAACCGCTCCGACGCGTCAACGGTGCGCACCGGCAGATGGTAGTCGCGGGTGAACGTCTCGATCACCTGGCGCGCCTCGTCCTGCCGGAGCAGCCCGTTGTCGATGAACAGGCAGACCAGCTGCTCGCCGATCGCGCCATGGATCAGCAGCGCCATGACCGCGGAATCAACGCCTCCGCTCAGTCCCGCGATGACACGACCTGACCCGACGCGCGTCTTCACTTTGCGCTGCGCTTCCTCGATGACCGATATCATCCGCCAGGAGCCGGTGCAGCCGCAGGCGTCGTACAGAAAATTCCGGAGGATCGTCCGCCCATGCTCGGTGTGGCCCACCTCGGGGTGGAACTGGATGCCGAAGAGCTTCCTGGTCTCGTCGACGAAAGCGGCGCTCGAGGCGTGGGTGCTCCGGGCGACGGCGGTGAAACCGCGCGGAGGCTCCAGGATCTCATCGCCGTGGCTCATCCAGACCGGCTGATCCTTCGGGGTGTCCCGAAACAGCAACGCGTCTCCGGTCAGCTCCAGGCGGGACGGTCCGTACTCGCGCACGGGTGCGGTCTCCACCCGGCCTTCGAGCAGGTGGGCCATCAGTTGGGCCCCGTAGCAGATCCCGAGGACGGGGATCCCCAACGCGAAGACCTCCGGATCGAGCCGCGGGGCACCGGGCGCGAAGACCGAGTCGGGCCCCCCCGAGAGGATCAGGCCATGCGGCTTTCGCCGCCGGATCTCCTCGGGAGGCGTGGCGCACGAAATCAACTCGCTGTGCACGTGGAGCTCGCGGACCCGGCGCGCGATCAACTGGCTGTACTGCGAGCCGAAATCCAGGATCAGAACGGTCTCGCGCCCCGCTCCCGGGCTCGCGGCCTTCATGCGGAGCGTCCGGCCAGCCGGCCGACCCCGTGGATGAGGCGCTCGAAGGCGTGCGCCGGATCGCGCGCCCCGCCCCCCTTCAGCTCCCGGTCGGCCCGCAGACAGAGTTTCAGCGCCTCGCGTAGCTGATCGGGAGTGCTGCCGCCCACCTCGCGGTTGAATCTCTCGATCCGTCCCGGATCGAGACCATAAATCGAGGTCGTCTCCCTCGCCGGCAGCCGTCGCATCGCGGCGGCGCGGGCTTTCAACGCAGTGCGCACATACCAGGAAATCCCTCCGAGCAGCAGGACCGGCTCCTCCCCCGCATCAAGAAGCGCCCGCACTGCGCCGATTGCACTGGCGCGATCACCCCGGACCATCGCCTTCGCCGCCCCGAACGCGTCTCCAAGCCGCGGCACCCCCGCCAGGATCTCGAGATCCCGCGGTTCGATCGGGCGTGGCGCCCCGACGGCGCTCATCAGCTTCTGCAGTTCGGCGTCGAGGCGCGCCAGACCCTGCCCCGACAACCCTGCTGCCATCCCCTCCGCCAGGTCGGCCCCGAGTCCGTAACCTCGGCCGCGCAGACGGTCCCGTATCCACTGCGCCAGCCGCGCCTCCTGCAGCGGCGCGCACTCGACCCGCGTGCTCTTCGCCTGCAGCGCCTTCCACAGGGCGCGGCGTCGATCGAAACGATGGGCACTGAACACGAGGCAGGTTTTTGGGTTCGGATCGGCCAGATAGGCCTTTAGGCCGTCGGCCGATTCATAGCGCAGGCCGTCCGCCTCGCGGACGACGATCAGGCGCCGATCCCCCACCATCGGGAAGGTCGCGGCATCATCGATGACCCGCGCCAGCGTCGTCTCGGGCCCACGGAGGAGATCCCGGTCGATCCCGGTCGGACCGTCGGGCTGCGCTGCCGCCGACAGTAGGCGAATTCCCTCTGTGTGGAAGAAGTCCTCCGCCCCATCCAGGGTGTAGACCGGATCGATCCTGCCGCGAACCAGCGCCTGCTGAAACTGCGCGAAGGAGAGGGAGGAATGCATTGGCGCTCAAAATCCCTCGAGGATGGAGCTCACGACGCTGCGGGCGAAATCGCGGGCCACTTCGTCGATCGCGACGATCTCCTGATCGACGAACGCCGCAGTTGTCGCCGGGACGTCATACTGACGGCGGAAAAGAAAGTGATCGTCCTCCCAGAGCAGCCGATCGGTCTTCGTCTCGCGCAGGACGACGCTCGCCGTGATCCGGATCTCGTAGCGCGAGGCCCGGCCCTGTTCGCTGATGACGACGGGATTAGTCATGTAGGTCAGGATGGTGCCCAGGAGAACGGCATCGGCCCCTTCCTCGTTGGCCAGGATGCGGATCCGACCGCGGGTGCTGAACTCTTGCGTGACCTGCTCAGTGATCCGCTGCTCCAGGTCCGGACGGTTGGTCTGATTGATGAACGTCGGGATCCCCACGGCCTTCACCCCTTCGGGCAGGGCCACGGATCGACCGGACAGGCGGTAGCCGCAGGCATGCAGGCACACCGCCAGGATCAGCCCCGCGATGATCGACCGCCGGTGAGTGGCCGTGTCGGGCGGCACGCTCAGGCCGCGGTTGGGGGGTCCCGATTTTGACATGGGAGACATTATAGCGTGGAGCCGTCACCCGACGACGATGTTGAGCAGCCTTCCGGGAAGATAGATCGTCCTGCGGATCGTCCTGCCGCTCAGGTGGGCGTCGACACGCGGATCGGCGCGCGCCAGCCCCAACGCCTCTCCCTCCGCGAGCGACGGGGGGACACGCATTCGCGAGCGCACGCGCCCGTTGACCTGAACGACCATCTCGACCATGTCCTCGCGGAGCCACTCCTCGTCCGGCTCGGGCCAGCGCTGGTCGACGGCGTCTCCCCCTCCCCCGAGCGCCCTCCACAGTTCCTCGGATATGTGCGGTGCGAAGGGCTGAAGGAGGAGCGCCATCGTCCAGCCGACCTCCTTCAGGTACGGGGCGTCCTCATCCGCGAAATCCCGAACGAAGGCCTGGGCCTCGTTGAGCAGCTCCATAAGCGCCGCAACCGGGGTGTTCAGGTGTAGCCTCCGGTCGATGTCGATCGTGACCCTCCGGATCGTCTGGTGCACCTTGCGTCGGAGCGCGGCACGCCTCGGAACGTCGCGGCCGTCCGTCGTGCCCGGGAGCGCGGCCTCGGAAAGCGTTGCGGCGCGCGGGATCAGCAGCCGCCAGACCTTGTCGAGAAAGCGGAAACAACCCTCGACCCCACGCTCGTCCCATTCCAGGTCCTTCACAGGCGGTGCCGCGAACAGGGTGAACAGGCGCGTCGTATCGGCGCCGTATCGCTGGATCATATCGTCCGGATCGACAGTGTTCCCCCTGGACTTGGACATCGCCGTCCCGCCTTTGAGAACCATCCCCTGACAGACCAGGTTCCTGATCGGCTCGCCGGTCGTGGTCAGGCCCAGATCGCGCATGACTTTGGCGAAAAAACGGCAGTAGATCAGGTGCATCGTGGCATGCGTGATGCCGCCGATGTACAGGTTGATCGGAAACCACGAATCGACCACCCCGCGATCGAACGGTTTCGACCCGTTCTTCGGATCGCAGTAGCGGAAGAAGTACCAGGACGAATCGACGAACGTGTCCATCGTGTCGGTCTCGCGAAGCCCCGGTCCACCGCAGCGTGGACAATCGGTCCTCACGAACGACTCCACGCGGGCGAGCGGCGAGCCTCCCGCACCAGTGAGGGGAGCGTCGGGCGGCAGGAGCACCGGCAGATCCTTCTCCGGCACCGGCACCGTACCGCAGCCGTCGCAGTAAACGATCGGGATCGGTGTCCCCCAGAACCGCTGCCGCGAGATTCCCCAGTCAAGGATCCGGTAGTTCACCCGCGACCGGGCGAATCCCCCCTTCTCGCCGTCCCGCGTCATCGCCTGCCGCGCCTCCTCGGACGACTGACCGGTGTAGGGCCCGGAATCGATCAAGTCGCCGTTGTCGACCATCGTCGCGGCGGAATGCCCCTCCATCATGGTTGCTCCCGACCTCGCCACGACAGTCCGGATTGGCAGGCCATACTTGATCGCGAACTCGTGATCCCGTTCATCGTGCGCCGGCACCGCCATGATCGCCCCCGTCCCGTACCCCATGAGCACGAAGTTGGAGGTGTAGACCCGGAGCGTCTCACCGCTGTACGGGTTTCGCACCCGGAGTCCGGTGTCGACCCCCTCTTTCTCCTCGGGCTCGGCATCCTGGAGTGCTCCCGATCTCGATTCCATCCTCTTGAAGAACGCGTCCAGTGCAGGACGCTCGGGGGCCGACGGCGGCACCATCTTCAGGACCGGGTGCGCCGCGGCGACCACACAGAAAGTCGCTCCGAAGATCGTGTCCAGCCTCGTCGTGAAAACCTCCAGGGTTTCCGCCGTCTCTCGGCCTGAGGCATCGAGCAGCGGAAAACGCACCGAGGTCCCTTCGCTTCGACCTATCCAGTTGCGCTGCATCGACCGAACGCGCTCGGGCCATCCGGGAAGATTCTCCAGCTCATCGTGCAGCTCTGCGGCGTAGCGTGTGATGCGGAGAAACCACTGATCTAGATCCTTGAGGACTACCTCTGATTCGCAACGCCAGCACCGCCCCGCCTCGACCTGCTCATTCGCCAGCACCGTGCAGCATGACGCGCACCAGTTCACCGAACGACGGCTGCGATACGCCAGGTCGCGTTCGAGCATCTTGAGGAAGAACCACTGGTTCCAGCGGTAGTAGTCGGGACGGTGCGCCGCGGTCTCCCGGCTCCAGTCGTAGGCGAAGCCAAGGCGCTTCAGCTGGGCCCGCATCGTCTCAATGTTGTTCTCGGTCCACTGTGCGGGGGGGGTTCCGTGTTTGATCGCCGCGTTCTCGGCCGGGAGGCCGAAGGAATCCCATCCCATCGGATGGAGCACCTCACGGCCCCTCATTCTCTGGAACCGGGCCACCGCATCGCCGATCGAATAGTTGCGCACGTGGCCCATGTGCAGCCGGCCGGACGGGTACGGGAGCATCTCCAGACAGTAGAACGGCTCACCCCCGGGCCGTGTCGGCGCCGTGAAGGTGTTCCGTTCCTCCCAGTGTGCCTGCCACCTCCGCTCGATCTCCTCGAACCGTTCTTTGTATCCGCCGGACACTCGACCTCCCCGGAACATCTCACGCTGCACGCCGGAGCCGCGATAGCGCATGAGTGGCGCATATTCTATCAGCCTTTAGAATCCCTCTCTCTGCCCGTCGGGGCTCACCGATTTCAAAACCGTAACCCATTTCGCGTGCGCAAGTCCCATGGTTGCCGCAATTATTGAGGAACATATATTCCCTCAGCTGATTCCTGAGAACCGGCGGAGGGTAGGCATGCCCCGCACGACAACGATCCAACCGCAGCCCGCACCGATCGTGGATTTCGCGACACCCCCCCCCGATCTGATCTCCATGCTGGCCGCTCCACGCCCCGCTGGTGGGCCGCTGCTCTCTGCACTTTCTGCCCTGCGCGGCGAGGCGATCGCTCCCCTTCTCCAACGGATCGCCTACCACCGTATCGACGGATTGGCGCACAGGGTGCTCACCACGCTCCCGGTGGACCGGGTGCATCCGTGGCTGATCGCCACCCTGCGCCGTCGCCGCCAGCGGCAGGCGGCCGCCACGCTGGCACAGGGGCTTGCCCTCGCCGAAGTTCTCGAGACCCTGCAACGATCGCGGGTACCGGTGATCGTCATGCGCGGCCTGCGCACGGTAGAAGCGATCTATGGCGATCCAGGAGCCAGGCCGTTCGAAGATCACGACTTGCTGATCCTGCCCGGAGATCTCCCATCCGCCAGGCGGGCCTTCGCGCGGCTCGGTTTCAGCGAGGAAGCGGAGGGTCTCCACCGGCGGGGAGGGATGCTGATCGACCTGCACAGCGATCCCCTCGGCGCGCGACGCCGTCCCACGCGGCGCACGCTGTTCCCGGTCCCGGTCACCGCGCTGTTCGACCGCGCCCCCGCGGGCCGGGTGGCCGGTGCGCCGGCACTGTTCCTCTCGCCCGAGGACGACCTCCTGCTGATGGCCATCCACCTCGTGAAGCACTCCTTCGACCGGCTGATCCGGGTCGCCGACCTTGCGCATCTGCTCACCTCCACCGGAGCGGCCCTCGACTGGGAGAGGATCCGCAGGTGCGCGCAGGATCCCGGTATGCGACGGATCCTCGGTTGGGGCCTCGCCGCCGCCGGACGGCTAGGCGCGTCCTCGCCTCCCGATCTCATGCACGGCGGGCGTCCCGGGCGGATCGAATCATTCCTCATGGAGCGTGCGCTGGCGCTCCGTCCCGTTCCCTGGTGCGGTGAGGCGCTCATGGCCCTCGCCGTCCCCACCTGGCGGAACCGGATCCTTTTCGTTCTGGACGCCCTGCTTCCGGCCGGGGAATGCGCCGAGGGCGGCTGGGGCCGCGTATCGGCGATCCCACGCCGATCCCCTCAATTGATGCAACAGGCGGCGCGCACTGCCACCTCGAGGATGTCTTTTCTATGATCGATATGGAACACGGTCGACGGATCGTCAGGGCCTCTCCCGATATCGTCTCACGCAGCATCGCGGGGGAAGATCTCCTCGTGTCCGTGCGTCACGGGACGGCTGAGATGGATTTCATCTACACGGCGAATGCCGTCGGTAGTCTCACGTTCAGCCTGCTTGACGGGCGGAGGGTCGCGGACCTGTCGAGGAGATGAATCGATGACGCATGACAAGGGCGCTGGCGGGAAGCGGCGCCACGACGATCCACCTGAACTGACGCGGGTGCGCCTGGTCCCCGATGAAGCGGTCCTGGCCTCTTGCAAGAACAACGCAACCGCCGGTCCGGCAGGATCGGCCACAAAGTGCTCCGGTCCGCCGGCCATGTGCTCCCACAGTGCCTCCTAAGACGTCCGGTCCGCTGGTTCTCGAGATCGCCCGTATCGGTCTCGAGGTTCAGACGACCGATCCCGATCTGCTCCTCGTCGCCGAACCGGCCCACCTGCCGTTTCTGACCGACGCTCCCGGTGAGGATTGTGCGCGCGTCGTTCTGGGTCCCTCCTCAGGAAGGGCGGTCTCGCGATCGCGCGGTCGGATGCTTTTCGACACCGGATCGGTCTGGCGGCTGGAGGAATACGGGGACTCCCGGCTTCTGACTTTCCGATCGCCGCTGTTCGGAGCGGAGCCGTACCTCGTCGTCGAATTCGACAGGGACTATCGCATAGGGCGTGGCGAGACGCTTGTTGGCGGGCCTCATCTCGGTCAGGGAGAGCTGCACCCTTTCGTCTATCCGTTCGACGAGGTGGTGTTCCTGGCTCGCCTGGCGCGCGGGCGGGGTGTCCTCATGCACGGATGCGGCCTCATCCATCAAGCGCATGGAATCCTGTTTCTCGGCACGTCCGGTGCGGGCAAGACGACGACGGCGAGGCTCTGGCGGCAGCACGTGCGCGCCACGATCCTCTCGGACGATCGCATCGTCATCCGCGCCGAAGAAAGCGGTTTCAGGATCTACGGCACGCCTTGGCATGGGGAGGGCGGATATGAGACCCCCGGCTCGGTGCCGCTGCGGGCCGTCTTCCTGCTCGAGCAGTCGCCTCGCGATCGCATCGAAGAGATCACCCCTTCCGCCGCCGTCGCCCAAATGATGGTGCGCGCGTTTCCGGCGATGTGGGACCAGGAGGGACTCGACTTCGCCGTCCGGCTGCTGGCCGATATCGCGGGACGGATTCCGGTTCGCAGGCTCCACTTCCAGCCCGAGCGGTCGTCGATCCAGACGGTTCTCGCGACGGTCGAAGCGGAATGTCCGGACCTCGTTCCGGTCGAGATCGAACACCCGCCAACCGGCACCGAAGACGGCAGAGGGCGCACATGAGACGCACCGCACAACGCGTGCCTCGGTTCGCCGAGGCGGATCGCAGCGAGGCGGCCCGCGGCATCATCCTGCCGACGCTCCTGGCCGAACGCCAGGGGGTCGCTTTCATCGCTTCTCCGGAGGGCCCCGGGGCAGGACCCCTGCCGCTACGCCTCACGGCGCTCCAGGGCGGGCTCGTCTCAATTCCGGCCAGCGAGGAAGAGATGCGCACGGCCGAGGTGATTCCGGCGCCGGACCCCGGATCCTGGCCGACAGTGACGCCGCGCCTCGATCGGCTCGCGCCTGTCCTGTCCCGCCTGCTATCCGGGGATCACAGCGAATTGTGGCTACAGCCCGGACACGACGGTCTGCGTACCACCCTGGTGACCCGTGACGGCAAGGAGCAGCCGTTTCCGGTCGCTCCCAAAGATGCCCTCGGCTTTGCCGCCGCCGTTCTCATTCACGCTCCGCGAGGCGTCGCGAGGACGGGAATTGCGAGCCCGGAACGCATTCTGTTGAGCGTCACACGCGGCCGGCGACGCCACGAATATCGTCTCGCGTTATCCGGTGTTCTCACGAATCCTCCGCCAACCACGATCACCGATCTCGGGCTCTCCCCTTCTCTGCTGGAGATGGTCCTCGACTCGCTCGAACGGACCGCGGTGATTCTGCTGGTTTGCGGAGGCGCCGCCTCGGGCCGGAGCACGACGCTCGATCTGATGGGGAGCATGCTGACGGCGCGCGGCCGGCGCGGAGGTTGGATCGGGATGCCGGCACACGCCAGTTCATCTGCGATTGTCTGGCTGGCGGAGTCGCTTACCGACTGGCCTTTCCCTGACAGTCTTCATGCCAGCGCCCCCGATTTCGTCATCGTCGATCGCCCGATGGAACCCGGCGACATCGCGCTGGCGGCCCACCTGGCATCGAGCGGACGGCTCGTGCTGGCCGCGGCGCCAGGCGCCGACCCTGAAGCGCTTTCCCGGGCAGCCCACCGCGAAATGGAACGGCGTGCCGCGCCTCCGGTCCCGGTACTCGTTCTGCGACAGGCCCTGTCCCGCACCGTCTGCCCGAGCTGCCGGACACGCGTATCGATCGCCGCGGACCGCGCTCGCCGGGTCGGGTTCCATCGTCGCGACATCGAGGAACGGGAGCGCACTGGCGGACTCTCCGTCGCCCGGGGCCGCGGCTGCGATGCCTGCGCGGGAACCGGAGCCGCCGGCCTCACGGGAGTGTTCGAGTTCTTCGGTCCGGATGAGGGGAGCGGGGCGCTTCCCCATCTGCGTGAGGAGGGGTGGCGCAGGGCGCTGCAAGGGGCGCTCGTCCTTGACGACGTCCTCACCCTTCCGGGCGCCCACAGGCCGCTGCGAACGCTGCGCGAGATTCAGGTGCATGCCGGCCTGTCGACCACGCAGCCCGAGGTCATCCCCGCGGATCCAAGCCCCGCGCCACTGACGAAGGAGAACCTGGAACGGTCGGAGCCCTCTTCCTCCGGGAATGTCCAGGCGGCCACCGGCGCCGCTGTCGACGAGGCGGGGATCCTGGCGAAACTGTTCGCCGCCGCCTGCTCCGAAAAGCCCCCCCAAACCGACGTCCTGAACGATCTCGTCACCTCCCTATGTGCCCGTGCTGCCGGGCCGGAACGGCTGCAGGGCATGATGGTCGCGTCGCGCGGGTTTCATCTCAGCCGGCACTCGGTGAACACGACTCTCATCGCGCTCCGCATCGCCGCCGCGCTCGGCATCGAGGGGGATCCGGCTGAAACCGCTCGCTGCGCATTGCTGCACGACGTCGGCCTGTTGAAAGCGGGTGTCGAGCCCGACAGCGAGCTCGTGACGGCCGCCTCGGAGGAGGTGTTTGATCCGTCCGGTTGCCGTCTGGATCCAGGCCCCGTCCTTGCGTCCCTCGGCTGCGACGATTCGACGCTGATCGACGCGATTGTTCGCGTGCAGGCTCTTCTGGGCTTCGATCCACCTCCCCAAGAGATGCGTGGCCGAGCCGACTACCGACCCCAGGCGGTCGCCCTTGCCAGTCTGCTCGAGCTGACCTATCACGGCCCGGCACGTCGGGAGCCGTTCGATCTACACGATGCGGCCTCGCTGATCATGGAGCAGCACGGCCGCCGCTTCGGTCCCTTGATCTTCCGCGCCCTGCTGCGGGCGGTTCCGATCTTCCCGGTCGGATCGTGGGTCGAACTATCGAGCGGCGATCTCGCACGCGTCGTTTCACTCAATGACGACAACCATTTTCGGCCCCGTGTCGAACTGGCGAGCGGCAGCGTCGGGGATCGAGCGGGCGGACGGGTCGTCGATCTGTCGCGCGCTCCCTTTCTCCACATTCGCCAGCGCGTGACCGATCCGCTCGCCGTCGCGGGGAAACGATGAAGAGAGATCGACGATGGGATCGCTGAACCGACCGGCCGCCCAGCAGGCCACCGAACGGGACGCCGCGCCGGTGCTCGACGCCCTTCTCGGCGTCGGCGGTCAGATGATGATCCCGGTCCGCGGATCGAGCATGCGCCCGACCCTGCATGACGGCGATCACGTGATCGTCGGTCCATTCCTCGGATTGCCGCGTGTGGGACAGATCGCACTCGGGCGTTGCGGGGATCGTCTCGTCGTGCACCGCCTCGTCGGAATCGAGAGGGTGGATGGTCGGCGATGCTACCTCCTGCAGGGGGATGCGCGGCACGCTCTCGATGCGGGTCTCCTTCGCGAGGATCTGCTGGGGCGCGTCGTGGCGGTCGTCCGGCAGGGTCGAAGGATCGACATCGACGACAGCCCCGCTGTTCTGCGCAGGGAGATGTTCCGCGTGCGCCTGAGGCAACGTGCCCCCCGGATACTGCGCGGCGCTGCCGTCGTGGTGATCGCCATACTCTGCGCGCTGGGCTGGACGAGCGCCGCCCAGGGGACGACCTACTACGCACCGGCCCCCGAGTATCGCTTCGGCCCGGGAGACATCGTCAGCCTGAGAGTCTGGAACGGCGAACGGCTCGATGAACTTCAGCTGACGGTGCAGAGCGACGGTGAGGCTTTCCTCCCGATCACCGGCATCGGGGCGATGTCGTTCGGCGGCCGCACGGTGATCGAGGTGAAGGACGATCTGAAGCGGCGACTGGGCGAGATCTACAACCAGACCTACATCGAGCTGCTGCTCCTCAAGTACGCCGGTCACCGCGTGCACCTGATGGGGGAGGTGCGCACGACGGCCCGGCTCGACAGCGGGCCGGGCGAGTGGGCCCTGAGGGGGCCGACCACGCTGGTAAGCTTTCTGTCAGAACACGGTGGACCAACCGCGGCCGCCGACCTCATGAGCATCCACCTGATCCGATCGACTGGCGAGCGGCGCGAGGTGAATCTGTTCCGCGCCGTCTTTCAGGGGGCGCCAGATGACGATCCGGAGCTGCGATCGGGTGATCTCGTCTATGTTCCTTCGCTGAAGATGGGCATCCATAAGGTCTTCGTCCTGGGGGAGGTGCGCACCCCGGGAGTCCTCAACATCCTGAATACCATGGGCCTCGTGGAGGCGATCACGCTTTCTGGAGGCTTCACCCAGAAGGGATACATGAAGGGAGTGGTCGTGCTGAATCGCGGCCAGGACGGCGAGACGAAAATGCGGCTCGCCAACTTCAAGCGCATGTACAAGAAAGGGGACCTCAGCGTCGACATAAACCTCCTCCCGGGGAACATCGTCTTCGTCCCGCGCCGCAAGATTGCGACGCTGCAGGAGGTCTTCTCCATCATCAATCCGGCGCTGGGAATCCTCCAATCGATCTACATCATCGACGAACTGGCGGACGACGATTGAAATGAGCGCACAGTACGATCTCAATCTTCAGGATTACTTGAGGATCCTCCGGCGTCGCTGGATGATGGTGGTCGGCTGTGCCTTCCTTGTCGGTGTCCTCACCATGCTGCTCACGCCTCAGGTGAAGCCGATCTACGAGGCCTCGGCCCGGGTGAAGTGGACGCGCACCGACAGCATCACCGGACTATTTCTCGAATGGTTCACCTGGAGCCCCGGCGACGATCTTGCCACGCAGGCCCAGATCATCAGGAGCAAGCCGGTGGCTCTGAAGGCAGCGCAGTGGCTCGGACGGATCCCGCTCGAGGCGACGCTCGACGACGTGCTGGCCGACCAAACCCTGTCGACCGTTCTCGATGATCTCCTGCAGAGGTACTCTGCCAACCCCATCGCTGACACCAGCTTGATCGAGATCCGAGCCTCGAGCGAAACGCCCGGCGAGGCGGTCGATATCGCCAACGCGGTCATGGAGCAGTACATCATCCGCCATACCTTCGAGAGAAATCGGCAGGCTATCGAAGCGCGTGAATTCGTCGAGACCCAGGTCGCCGAGGTTGCGGCCCGCCTCAAATTGGCCGAAGAGAGCCTGACCCAGTTCAAGGAGGGGAACCTCGGCTCCGACATGCCCAATCTCCGCGAAGTCCAGTTTCTGCAAGACCAGGCGGCCCACACGGAGATCCGTCTGAAGGCACTCGAGGGCCTCATGACCCTTCTGGATCGGAGGTCGGATCCCGGATCGTCACCCGAGCTTTTACTCATCGATCTCCAGGAACAGGCGCTCTCCTCCCTGCGCCAGGAGCTGATGCGGCTCGAAGAACGCAAGCACCGACTCCTGTTGTTCCAGAAGGGCAATTCGCCCGAGGTGGTCGACACGATGAACCGGATCGACATCCTCACTGAGCGCCTCAGGCGGGAAACGCGTACGGCCCTGGGCCTCCAGCGACGCCGAAAGCGACAGATCGACGCGAAGCTGTCCCGGTTCCCGCGCGCCGAACAGACGCTGCTGCAGCTGCAGCGTACCGTGAGCGTGAACGCCGAAGCGTACGAGCTGCTCATGCGCAAGCATCAGGAGGCGCTGATCAAGGAGGCCGACAAGGTCCAGGAGCTCACCGTCATCGAGGCGGCGGCCCACGGGGTGCCGCGCCACGTGCCAGGGCGTCTGCTCCGATCCACCCTCGGCCTGATCGTGGGGCTGCTGCTGGGTCTCGTCGGCGCCTTCCTGGTGGAGAGCCTCGACACTTCGATCGGTAGCATCGAGGACGTCGAGCAGTACCTCGACCTCTCGGTCATTGGGGTGATCCCTCACATCGACCCCGATAGCATCCGTCGCCACATCGTCCAGCGTCACCCTGCGCTCGCCGCCGATCCCAAGCTTGAAGGGCTGTCGACCCTGGTGACGCAGTTCGCCCCGCAATCACCGGTGGCGGAGGCGTACCGATCTCTGCGCACGAACCTGGAGTTCTCGCGCATTGGTAAGCCGGGCCGCACATTCCTGTTCACGTCCGCCTCCCCATGCGAGGGGAAGTCGACCACCATCGCCAATCTCGGCCTCGCCATGGCGCAGATGGGAAAGCGCATCCTCATCTGGGACTGCGATCTGAGGAATCCAGCCATGAGCGGGATGTTCGGTGTGCCGCGTGAGCCCGGGTTCACGAACGTCATTCTGGGGATGTCGCGGCTCGACGAGGCGGTCCACCGCTTCTCCGATGTCTTCCTGGGGCGCTCCGACGTGCGCTCACTCCTCTCCTCGGCGGGGCTGGAGAATCTGCACATTCTCACCTCCGGGGCGCTGCCCCCCAACCCGTCCGAGTTGCTCGCTTCGCCTCTGTTCAACGACTTCATCGTCGAGGTCGCCTCACAGTTCGATGTTGTTCTGATCGACGCTCCACCCGTCCTGCCGGTCACCGACGCGGTCATCCTTTCAACCCGTGTCGACGGTGTCATCCTCGTCTACCAGCTCGGTCGCATCGGGCGCGCCGTTCTCAAACGCGCCAAGTCTCATCTGGACAATGTGCACGCGGCCATACGCGGGATTGTCCTCAACGACATCAAAGCCGAGGTGAGCTACGCGCCGGACATGCAGTACCTCCATTACCGGTACAGGGGGAACGGGCCTGAGGGCGAGCGATCCGACCGGGACGAATCCGGACCGCCTTCGATCGCCGCTGCGGGCGGACGGTGATGGTGCCGTATGCCTGCCGCCGTCGCACCCCATGAAACGAGAAAAGGAATCCAGGCTCTCGTGGCGCTCACCGCTGCGATCTTTCTGGCCATATGGATCGGTCGCGCTCCAACTTATCTGCCACTCATGGTCGTCGGTGCCGCGATCCTCTTCCTCGCGTCCCTGCTTCATGCTGAGGCCGGCCTCGTCATCCTGATCCTGTCGATGCTGCTCTCACCCGAGCTCTCGCTCGGGAGCGCAGGTGGCACCGGGCTGCAGGGAAGCCGCAGCGTCGTTCTGCGAACGGAGGATATAATCCTTATCCTCGTCGGGGTCGCCTGGCTCGCCCGCATGGCGATCCACAAGGATCTCGGCGCCATCCGCCGCACCAGGCTGAACGCCTTCATCGGCGCCTTCATCGCCAGCTGTTTCCTCTCGACCCTCATCGGCATCGAGACGGGTCGCGTGCGTCCAACCGTCGGGCTTTGCTACGTGGTGAAGTACGTCGAGTACTTCATCATCTTTTTTATCACAGTTAATTACGTCCGATCTCCCAGACAACTCCGGCGGCTTCTCGCGGCATCCCTCGTCACCGCCGGGCTGATCGTCATCTACGCTTACTGGCAGATCCCGTCCGGCGTACGACCCTCGGCGCCGTTCGAGGGAATGCGAGGCGAGCCGAACACCCTCGGCGGCTACCTCGTGATGGTGATCGCCGTGACCGCTGCCATCGCGCTCACCGTCAAGGACGTGAGGTGGCGTCGTGGTTGCGCCCTCCTCGCGATTGGTTCCCTTCCGCCACTGCTGGCCACCCTGTCGAGGAGCTCCTGGCTCGCGTTGGGCGGCACGCTCCTGACGCTCCTGATCCTCTCCCCGTCGAGGGGACGTCTGGCGATGATCGGCGTTCTCCTGCTCGTCATTCTCTTGCTCGTCCAACCGGCGAACGTGGTCGAGAGGATCGCCTACACCT
>JAPUIN010000298.1 GCA_027297005.1 Acidobacteriota bacterium | reverse complement strand
GATCTGCTTTCGGATGGCGAGCGCGCCACCCGCTTCGGGGAGGCGGGGCGCGATCGCGCCCGCGCCGAATTCTCGATCGACAGGCTGGTGAACGACACAGTATCGCTCTACCGTGAGCTCCATGATCGTGCGCGGTCCGGGACGGACGGCCGGCGGGTTACCGACCGGGGGAGGGCCCTGTGATCCGGTACCTGTTTGCGTTCGGGCTGGCGTTCGGGCTGGCGCTCTACCTCACGCCCCTGATGCGCCAGGCGGCTATCCGTTTCGGGATCGCCGATCATCCCGATGGGAAGTTGAAAAAGCAGGCCGCCCCCGTTCCTTACCTGGGGGGGATCGCCATCTACCTGGCGTTCCTGCTCGCCCTGACGGGAACACTCCGCTTTGATTCGATCGAGGTGCTCGGCATGCTGCTGGCCGGATCGATCATTCTGATCCTCGGGCTGATCGACGATTTCGGCGTGCTGAGTCCGTGGGTCAAGCTGGCCGGCCAGGTGGTGGCGGTGCTGACCCTGATGAACGCGTCGATCTACATCAAGCTCTCGTTCCTGCCGTCCTGGCTGGCGATCGGGCTGTCGTTTCTGTGGCTGCTCGCCATCACCAACGCCTTCAACATCATCGACGTCATGGACGGCCTGGCGGCGGGTGTTGCGGCCTCGGCGGCGCTCATCCTCTTCCTGATCGCGGCGGTGAATGGTCGTGGAACTTACGCCGTCCTGCTGGCGGCCCTGTGCGGCGCCCTGATCGGGTTCCTGCGCTACAACTTCGAGCCGGCGCGGATCTACATGGGGGACGCCGGCAGCATGTTCATCGGCCTGATGCTCGGCGCGCTGGCGATGAACAACTCCTACACGCGGGAGAACCTGGTCGCGTCGCTGGCCCCGGTCGTGATTCTCGGTGTGCCAATATTCGACATGATGTTCGTCATGTACGTCCGTCACCGTCGTGGTCTGCCCGTGATGCTGGGGAGCCCGGATCATTTCGCTCTGCGCCTGAGAAAATGGCGACTCAGCACGCGCCAGACCGTCGTGGTCTCCTGTCTTGCAACCCTCCTGCTGGGCGCCCTGGCGATCGCGATGATGCTGGCGGGGACCGCGGTGGCGGGCGGCGTCCTCGGGGCGATCCTAGTCGCGTCGATCGGGCTAGGGTTCTTTCTGAAACGAATCGATATGACGCTGTAGGTGCCATGAACGCGAAACGACCACCGGATTCAACGTACCCTGTCGTCATCCTCGGGGCCGGGCTCACGGGCCTCTCGACGGCCTTCCACCTCGAGGATGTGTCGTCGCTGATCCTGGAGCGCGAGTCCGAAGTTGGTGGCCTGTGCCGCACGCACGAGGAGGCGGGGTTTACCTTCGACTGCACGGGGCACCTGCTTCACTTGAAGACCGATGAGGTCCGCGATCTTGTGAAACAGCTGCTGCCGGACACCTTCACCACGCACGAACGTCGCGCGCAGATTTTCTCGAAAGGGGTGTTCACGCCCTATCCGTTCCAGGCCAACCTGCACGGGTTGCCGCTCGAGGTCGTCAAGGAGTGCATCCTTGGGTTCGTCCAGGCGCAGCTCGAGCGTGA
This sequence comes from Acidobacteriota bacterium, assembly GCA_027297005.1. Next base: position 1,092 of record JAPUIN010000298.1, on the reverse strand, counting down.
GCGCGAAGGGGAGGGGGATCCGTCGCGCATGAGCTTCCGGGATTGGTGCGTCGCGACGTTTGGTGAGGGGATCGCACGACATTTCATGATCCCCTACAACAGCAAGCTCTGGCGCATCGACCTGAATCAGATCGAGTGCGGGTGGGTTTCATGGTCGATCCCGCGCCCGACCCTGCAGGAGATCCTGAACGGGGCGTTCGGCACGACCGTACGTGGCCTGGGGTACAACCCGACGTTCCTCTATCCGCGACGCGGCGGCATCTGCGTGCTGCCCGAGGCGATCGCCACGCGTTGTCCGGAAATCCGCCTGGGCGAGACGGTCGAGGCGATCGACGCTGAGCGACGCACGGTACGGCTTCGATCGGGCGCCGTGATCGGGTATGAGACGCTGGTCTCGACCATCCCGCTTGATCGCCTCCTGGCCATCGCCACGGGCCTGCCATCCGATCTCCCCCCGGCGGCGCAGAGGCTGCGGGCCGTCCGTGTGGTGAATATCAGTCTTGGCGTCGATCGCGCCGCTGTCTCGGACGCTCACTGGATCTATTTTCCGGAGCCTGAGTACTCTTTCTATCGAGTCGGGTTCCCGACCAGCTTATCGCGCGATCTCGCTCCGCGCGGATGCTCCTCGCTCTACGTCGAGCGCTCGCTGCAACGCGACGAGTCGCTCGATCCCGACAGCGTGATTGACGCGGCGGTCGAGGACCTGCGCCGCGCCGGTATTCTGTGGCGTGGCGACCGGATCGTCTATCGCCGGGTGAGGGTCCTCGACCCGGCCTACGTGATCTACGACCGCTTCCGGGCCGACAACGTTCCGCGCCTCCTCGAATCCCTCGCGCAGCTTGGAATCCATTCGGCCGGCCGCTTCGGGTTCTGGGAGTACTCCTCGATGGAGAGCGCCATCCGGGCCGGCATCGATCTCGCGGCGCGGATCGCGCCGGGTTTCGGCGTGCGCGCTCGGATGGGGGCCTGACATGTGTGCAATCGGAGGAATCGTCTACCGCGACAGAACGCGGCCGGTCGACCGCGCCGTCCTTGCCGCGATGGGGGATGCGATGGCCCACCGTGGTCCGGACGATTCCGGCGAATGGTCGG
>JAPUIN010000297.1 GCA_027297005.1 Acidobacteriota bacterium | reverse complement strand
CGCCGCATGCGCGTGTACGAGATCCCGATCGGATTCGCGCGGGCAATCAAGAGGTGAACGTCGACCGATTGGAGTCGGCCACGGTGATCCGGGACCGCGTCTTACCTCCGAAGCCCAGTCCCCGAATTCACCGTAAGTCCGTTCGGCAGTGCTCCCTGGCCCGCGGCCTTCGGCAGGGGTGTACAGGTGTAGATGGGCGGCATCTCCTTCCCTCATCACGTTGCTTCCGGAGATGGTTTAGTGATTTCCGTCGAGGGGTCGCGATGCCTGATGATCGGGGAGGGCGTCACATCGTGATTGATCTGAGCGGGGCGTACCTCGCTGACGATTCCGTTGCGACCACCGCGACGGAGACCCATCACAAGATGCGTATGAAGGGGGCCGAACTCAGGTGCGTCGTCTCTCCGGGCAAGGCCGGCCGTTACTATCACATGGCGGGTCTTGAATTGACCCTCCCCACCTTCACCCGTCTCGGTGGCCCCATCGATCTCTGAAGCGGCTACGGAACTCGTCACGTGCGCTTCGGTCTGACCTAAAATGCCGCTTGAACCATCTGTATTTGCTTGACTTGTGGGTCGGGCGTCGCCTAGGATTAGTGCCGTCTTTAGGGTCGCCGGCCCAGAGGGGCGCCGGGGCGCGTTGCAGAGGTTCTGTAGGGCGCAGCGTTGAGTCCCTCAAGCGGTGCCGCAGTTCTCCTAGCGTCCTTTCGAAACGAGCGTGCCCCGCCAGCCGGTGCCCAGCCGGGTCGATCCTCGGATCCCGGCCTTCTCGCTCATGAGTGAGCGGCGAGGGACGTGATTTCAGCGCGCATCGATCGCAGCCAGGCTTGTGAACCCTCCGGTCAATTGAAGGCCTCCCTTTGCTCCGATCCTTCGCTCATCGAGCCGGATCTTCACCTGCTTGATACCGATCTGCAGGCCGGCCCGGCCGGCCGCATCGATCTGGTAGCGCGCGATCGGGCCGGCTCCATGGTGCTCGCTGCCATCGCAGGCATCCCGTCCGATGACGCCCTGCTCCGATTGATCGACCAGTTTTCGTGGGTTCTCGATCAGCGGGATCTGCTTGAACGTCTCTATGCTTCCGAGGGTGTGCGTTCCGATCGCCCGATCCGCGCACTGTTGATCGCCCCTGCCATCTCGCCTGCGTTCCTGCGGCGGTTATCTTTTCTGAACTTCAATGTCACGGCCTATCTGGCGCGCACCTTAAGCGTGCGTGGCGAGGCCACGCTGGTCGTCGAGCCGGCTGCGCCGCTCTTTGATTCCACGCCACACCCAGCGATGGCCAAAGAGACCGGGGCGGTGCGCCGGGGTCGTGAACCCGCCCTCATTACCCGGACCCATCTCGAGATCGAGAACGCACAATGGTCCGGCGCCGAACCAGCTGTCGATTCACCAGGGACCGCGCGTGACATGGTCATTCCCCTGCCGGAGATTGCCCAGGAGGAAAATTCCGATCCTGCCGATCGATCCGAATGGGATACCGACTCCGTAGAGTCCTCCCCCAATCCTGAACCGGCCGGCGCACTCGAGACGCTGACGGCCGAGGAACTGGAGGAGTTCGCCCGCTTTGACCGGATGCGCCGCGAGCTCGGGGAAGAGACGCCATGATCTCCCACGGCAATCCGAGGCGACCGTGACCCACCGCCGGTTGGGACGCGGGCTGAGCGATTTTGCGGCCCCATTCGATCCGGGCGCCGCGTCGGGGCGCCCGGCCGGGTCTTCCTCCACCGCGCGCGCGATCCGCGAAGTCACCCGAACCACACGGCGTGCGGGGCGAGAATCGACTCCGCGCCCGTTCGTCCTCTGCGTGACGAGCGGCAAGGGGGGAACCGGCAAGTCGGTTCTGACCAGCAACCTGGCGGTTCACCTCGCGGCATCCGGCGTGGGAGTGATGGCCGTCGATGTCGACATGGGGCTCGCGAATCTTCACCTGTTGCTCGGCATGCGCCCGCGCAGGACGATCGCCGAGGTGATCGAGCGGGGGGCTTCCCTCGACGACGTTGCCGAGATCGGGCCGGTCGGGATGCGCCTGGCGGCGGGGGGATCGGGTATTCCCGAAATGGCCGATCTAAACGCCCATCGGCTGCGACGGCTCGTAGCCGCTATGGATCAGGTGAACGAACGGACAGAGGCGGTCCTCGTCGACACCGGCGCCGGCATCGGGCGGGCGACGACCTCGTTCCTGCAGACGCTCGGCGAGATCCTCGTCGTCACCACACCCGATCTTACGGCAATGACCGACGCCTACGCCGTCATCAAGAATGTCGCGCACAACAATCGGACCGCCCAGATCTCCCTGGTCGTCAACCGGGCCTCGAGCCCGGTCGAGGCTCTCGAGATCTACGGGCGCATGGAGAAAATCTGCCGCAAGTTCCTGGATCGATCCATCCTTTACCTGGGACACGTTCTGGACGACCCGCGCGTGCCCGCGTCGGTCGCGGCGAGGATCCCGATCCTGCTGAATCAGCCGGGTGCCCCTGCCGCGGCCTGCATCCGCGCGATCGGCCGCTCGATTCTGCTGAACGTGAGACGCCACGCCAGTCTCCAATCGCGGCGCGATCTCGGGGTCGGGGAGGCATAATGCGCGTCATTGCCATCGCCAATCAGAAGGGGGGCAGCGGCAAAACGACGACCGCGATCAACCTTGCTGCGGCGCTCGCACGGAAGGGGCGGCGTACCCTGCTCATCGATCTCGATCCGCAGGCACATGCTTCACTGGGCCTGAGCCGGGGTACCCCCGCGCTCGACGGCGCAACGGTCTACGATGCGCTCACCAATGGCGGAACCCTCCCAGAGGTGGTCCGCAAGGTGTCGGAGAACCTGGAATTGGCCCCGTCCAACCCGCGCCTCGTGCTGGCCGAGCAGCGCCTCGGTCTCATGCCGCAAGGGGAGGAAACGCTGATGCGCGCCCTCGCCGACGTCGAGAACGATTACGCGTTCGTCCTCATCGATTGCCCTCCGACGGGCGGGCTCCTCACGGCCAACGCAGTGCGGGCCTCACACGAGACGATCATCACCGTGGAGGCCGGCTTCTTCGCACTCTATGGCGTCAGCCAGTTGCTCGAGTTCATCCAGGGAGTCTCGGGCCATGACGATCAGCCGGTGCGGGTTCGCGCCCTGGCGACGATGTACGATGCTCGAACATCATTCGCCCGCGAAATCCTCAAGGACCTGAGCGGATATTTCGGCGACGCACTTTTCTCGACCGTCATCCGCACCAACGTGAAGCTGAAGGAAGCTTCGAGCTTCGG
>JAPUIN010000296.1 GCA_027297005.1 Acidobacteriota bacterium | reverse complement strand
CAGATATTCGCGCAGCGCATCGTGGGTGCTGGGAAACGCCAGCTCGTCCCACGGGATTTCGTCCGGAAGAAACGACCGGACCTCGAGGGCCTCCTCACCGCAAGAGGGTGCGCCACCGCTCAGCACTGCCTCGTAGACGATGACGATCACCGGACTTCCCGCATAGGCATAGACATTCAGCAGGCGTTCGATCCGGATGCCGGAGCAGATCTCTTCGAGCGCCTCGCGTCGCGCGGCGCTCTCAGGCGTTTCGCCCCGATCGACATATCCTCCCGGGAAAACCCACTTGCCGCGGCCGGGCTCAATCGCCCGCCGCAGCAGGACGATACCGCGGCCATCGTGGCAGATGGCACCGACGGCCACCTTCGGATCGATGTAGAAGATGAGGCCGCAGTCGCCGCACACCAATCGCTTCGGCTCCGAGGCGACGACCGTCTTGAGAGCCAGGGCGCCGCCGCAGGAAGGACAGTGTCGGTACTCGATGGTACCGTCGTCATCGCGCAATGTGAGACTCATGCCGGTCGGAGCGCGCGGATCATAATGCTGCGCCTTCTGAACTTCATTCGTCCTTCCTCGTGCCATACGGCGTGACCGATAAGATCCCTGGCGGTCACAATGCGCCTCATCTCAGCGTCGCTGATTGTACCCCGAAGGACGACCGTGCCTGAAGACGAAGGTGCGGCCGCGTGTTATAATGACCGCCTCATGAAGAAACTTCTCATTCCCTGCGCACTTGCGCTGCTGGTGTGGCCCGTGGCGGCGCGGGAGGAGGGGGCACCCGTCGGGAATGCTGCCGACCCTGACCAGGATGCGATCGAAATGCACGTCGGGATCCCGGACCTGGTCTATATCGGGCAGTCTCTCACCGAATTGAAGACGCGCTTCTCCGAGATCGAGATCACTCCTTTCGCTGGCGACGACAATGTCGGAATCGTCCGGATCATGGACAAGGGGGTCTCATGCTTCGTCGCCGGGAGCTCGGAGGACGCCAAGGTGGTCATCTCGGTCGGCTTCAACTTCGAGGGCACCTACGAGGGCGTCGGTGAGAGCGGATTCCGCACGATCGAGGGGATCGGCAAGGGGTCGACGGTCAATGATCTACTCGGCACCTACGGGCGCGCCGAGATCACGGGCGAAGGCCCGAAGAACCCCCTGCGGCTCCGGAGGCCGAACGCCCCCCAGGATCCCAACGGGCCGAAGAAGTACCTTTTCGCCAGCGACGACGGCAGTGTGAAGACCTACTTTCAGTCCGAGGGCGCTCTCGTGGTTCGCATGGTGATTAACCACATCGAGTTAATCGACCGCTACCTTCTCAAGCGCAAGACCGCACGCTAGATTCCGGAACCGACCATGACGCAGTCACCCGACGTCATCGTAATCGGCGGAGGAATCATCGGGTTGTCGATCGCGCGCGAGGCTGCGCTCTCCGGCCTCAGCACGCATCTGATCGAGCAGGGCGAGCCAGGCTGCGGATCGAGCTCCGCCGCCGCCGGCATGCTGATGCCTCACATCGAAAACATCCGGTCATCACCCCTCCAGCCGCTGGCGCTCGAGAGCCGGCGGCTGTACGGAGAGTTCATCGACCGGGTGATGCGCGAGAGTGGTCTCGATCCGCACCTGCTTAACGAGGGAAGCGTCCTGCTCGCGCGCTCCGACGAGGAGGACGCTGCGATCGATACGCGCGCCTCTCATCTCCGCGAGTCCGGCCTGCGGGTGGAGCGCCTGACGCCGGAGGATCTCGCTCGCCTCGAGCCTGGCCTGGCCGCCGGTCTCACCGGCGGGCTGCTCCTCTCCGACGACGCGAGTGTCGACAACGTGATCCTCGTGCGTGCCCTCCATCGGGCGGCATTGCGCGCCGGCGCGCGTATTGAATCGGGAGTGAGGGTACGGCGCTTGCACACCGATCACGGGCGGATCGTGGGGGTCGAGTCCGATTCGGGACGATGCCCGGCGGGTGTCGTGGTCGTCGCGGCGGGCGCCTGGTCGGGGAATCTCCACGCCGAGGAGATGCCGACCCCTCCGACACACCCCGTGCGCGGCCAGATCGTCTGCCTCCAGCCGGACACCTCCCCCATCCGGCGCATCATCTCTGTCGGTCCAATCTACCTCGTGCGTCGACACGACGGGCGGATCCTGATTGGAAGCACCATGGAGCGGGTCGGGTTCGACACGACCACGACGGCGGAGGGGATCGCGACGTTACTTCGGGATGGGCTGGCGCTCGTCCCGGCGCTCCGGAGGGCCACGTTGCACTCCGCCTGGGCGGGCTTGCGTCCGGCGACGGAGGACGGTCTGCCAGCGATCGGGCCGGGAGCATTACCCGGCCTCCTCTATGCCACCGGACATCTGCGGCACGGGATACTGCTCGCCCCGATCACGGCCCGGCTGATCGTACGACTCCTGCGTGGGGAGAACGTCGGATGGGATCTCTCCCCGTTCGACCCGTGTCGACTCGTGTCGACCCCTGCGGGCTAGGAGCCTGCGGTCTGGCCGGTCTTTTTCTGTTTCTGGTGATGGGCGAGGAAATCGGCTTTCAGCCGATCGTGGACCGCATCAAGGCAATCGTACAGGCGTCTGAGCTTGCGCGGCTTGACACGCGCCAGCGCGTAAGCGGTGAGGAGCGGGGCGGCAATAGTCGTGTCGACATACGCGACGACCGACTGGGCTAACTTCTCGGGATCGACCTTCCCCCAGGAGACCGCTTCGGCCGGCGTGGCGCCAGACAGGCCACCCGTGTCCGGCCTGGCATCGGTGAATTGCACGTAGTAATCGTGACCTTGACCGCTGAGCCCGAGGATTTCCTGAATCTGGGGTTCCGTCTGCAGAATGAAGTTCTTCGGTGAGCCGCCACCGAGCATGAGGACGGCGCTCTTTCCGACGTGATGCCGCGCGTGGTACACGATCCCGGCCGTCTCGTTGACGTCACGGGAGACGTCGACCCGCGGGCCGATGCCGCGCATCGTCAGCTCGGCGATATTCAATCCGATCGTGGAGTCCCCCGGCGAACTGACGTAGCAGGGCACCCCCGCCCGGTAGGCCGTGGTCAGGAAGCAGGTGTCGACGACCCCCTTCTCGTCCTCGACTGCCGCGAGGACCTTGCCGAGCAGATAGTGAAGCTCGGCCGTCCCCATCTCCTTGTCGAACATCTCGTGCTCCATCACGCGGCGCAGATAGTCGTCGGTGTCAAGGAGGACCTGGGAGTCGAACAGGATGTCGTAAATGCGGGTCACCCCCTGACGGCGCAGCAGGGCATCGTCCACTTCGTGCGTACCGCGGTGCAGCGGCATGTCGAGGGCGAAGTGGACATCGTGATACAGATTCGCGCCGGTGCTGACGATCCAGTCGATGAAGCCCGCCTTGACCAGCGGGATGAGACAGGAGCGGCCAAGACCGGCCGGGGTGAGTGCGCCGGACAGGCTGACGCCGACGACCACGTCCTCTGCCAGCATCTTCTCGGCAAACAATCTGCAGGCCAGCTGCAGGCGCCCGCCGTTGTAGGCCAGAAAGGTCTCGTCGATCAGGCGGTCGACGGTGACGTCACCCCGAATCGGATCCGGCTGGATCCGATCTCCCCGCAGGAAATCTTTCTTGTTCGCCATCGCGCCCCCTTCGCTGCAAAGCCCGTGAGAGCGCGCCCACGCTCGCCACGTGGCACGAATGGTAGCACGCGGGATCCGCACCCGCAATCGCCGCGCGGACCCGTCCGAATTTCGATTCTCTCTCGGGAGCCGGTGACAGGGCCGTGCGGTTCAGCGATCCTCGCCGCCCTCGAACAACTCGTGGACTCGCTCCTTCGGAGGCGGCGGAGACCATCCCTTGCGCCCTGCCTCGACGATGCCATCGCGCACGCGGACGAAGGCATCGTAGAACCGGCGCTGCTCCGCCGGGGTCATGGTGAGCCGGCGGTCGCGCAACTCACGGCAGACGTTGAACGCCTGCTGGAGAACATCGGGGGAATCCTCAACGGACGCGCAGCGCTCGTAAGATTCGATCAGGGTGAGATACACCTCGACGTCGTCCGGATCGACATCGTGCGCCCAGGACAGGCTGCGGAGCGCCTGCACCCAGTCATTTTCTTCCAGCGCGCGCCGCCCCTCGGCAAGGTAGCTGTTCATCCGGTCATGTCGCCGGGAGCGCTCAGGTCGAGAAGGAGCTGCCGCATCCGCAGCTCGACTTGGCATTGGGGTTGTTGAAGGTGAAACCGCTGCCATTCAGTCCATCACTGAAATCGAGGGTGAGGCCGTTGACGAAGAGATGGCTCTTGCTGTCGAGGAAGACCTTCACGCCATGAACCTCGAAGACCTTATCCCCCTCGGCCGCCTCCTTCTCGAAATTCATCTTGTACGACAGACCCGAGCAGCCCCCCCCCACCACGGCAACGCGCAGCCCGTGGTCCTGAATGTTATCGCGCGCAATCAGTAGCCTGATCTGCTTGGCCGCATTCTCCGTGACGTGTATCATGAGATAGTCATCCTCCGTGAATCCGGGGCATCTGGCCGGACCGTCTCCACCCCGCTGCGGCCTCGCGCCGCTTCATAGAGCGGCGAGATCTCCCGCAGCCGGGCGACGACCTCGACGACACGCCCAATCGCGTAATCGATCTCCTCCACCGTATTGGACCGGCCCAGCCCGAATCGAATCGACGTCTGGGCCAGTTCGTCGCTGACCCCCATGGCGCGCAGCACGTGGGATGGCTCCCTGCGCTCCGAGGAACAGGCCGACCCGGATGACACCGCGATGTCATCGAGCGCCATGACCAGCGATTCCCCCTCGACATACGCAAAGCTGAGGTTGAGGCTGTGCGGGAGACGGTTCGTCGGATGTCCGTTGACCGTCACCGCCTCGACCCTACCACGAATCCCCTGCTCCAACTTGTCCCGCAGATCACCCAGACGGGCCGATTCCGCCAGCATCCCGGCCACGGAGATATCGAGAGCCTTGCCCAGGCCGACGACTCCGGGCACGTTCAGGGTGCCAGGACGCAGACCGCGCTCATGCCCTCCTCCGTGCTGAACCGGCTCCAGGCGAACGCGGGGGTTTCGGCGACGCACGTACAACGCCCCCGCCCCCTTCGGTCCGTAGACCTTGTGCGCCGAGATGGACATGAGATGAATCCCCATCTCCGTCACCTTCATCGGAATTTTCCCGACCGCCTGCGCCGCATCGGTATGGAACAGCACGCCGCGCTCCGTGCAGATCGCTCCGATCTCCCGGATCGGATGAATCGTCCCGATCTCGTTGTTCGCGGACATCAAGGAGACCAGGATCGTCTGCTCCGTCATCGCCCGCCGGACGTCGTCGGGATCGACCAATCCGTGCCGATCGACGCCCAGTCGCGTCACGTGGGCACCGCACCGCTCCAGGTGCTGCAGGGCGTCCAGGACCGCCGGATGCTCCGTGACGGAGCTGATGATGTGGTCCCCGCGATGACGATTCGCCTCGAACGCCCCGAGCAGGGCAAGGTTGTTCGATTCGGTTGCCCCCGACGTGAAGACGATCTCTTTCGCGTCAGCCCCGATCGCTCGCGCAACCTGCAAGCGCGCGCGGGTGACCGCCTCCTCAGCCTTCCACCCGAAGGCGTGGGTTCGGGATGAGGCGTTGCCGAAATCCTGATCGAAATACGGCAGCATCACCTCCAGCACGCGCGGGTCAACCGGCGTGGTGGCGTGATGGTCGAGATAAATCGGGGTCTTCATTGGTTCCTCAGATCGACGAGGGTCGTCGCCTCGAGGAGGGCCGTGATTCGCCGGTGCACGGCGCTCAGGGGGCGCTGCACCGTGCAGGTCGGGAATTGCGGGCAGTCCTTTTTTCCCGGGTCGAGACATTCGATGAAACAGATCGGGCCTTCGATCGCATCAATCACATCCCACAGGGTGATGTCGGACGGCGATCGCGCAATTTGATAGCCCCCCTTCGTCCCGTGGTGCGACGCGACGAGCCCCTTGCGCGCGAGCTTCTGCAGGAGCTTCGCCATGAGGGCCGGCGGGATGCGATGTTCGGCGGCGATCTCGCGGGCGCTCAGGAAGCCCCCATCCGATACCGCGGCGAGGTGTTGAATGGCCATCAGGCTGTAGTCGGCCCGCTTGGACATACGGATCACGTCGGCATCTCCGGAAAGGTCATATGGGACCTTCTTTGTCCTATATTAAGGCTCCGCCCGCGCCGCTGTCAAGCATCGCGATGCCTGAGGTAACCCCGGTCCCGGCTTGGTCCCCGCCACGAGTCCTGAACCCTCCGTGCGCATGGGGGTTGCGGGCGCATACGGCGTCGCGCCTCGTCGACGATGGATCCCCATCGACTCCTTCGCGCTTCTT
>JAPUIN010000295.1 GCA_027297005.1 Acidobacteriota bacterium | reverse complement strand
GCCGCGCAGCTTCTGGCCATCAAACATCTCCAGGATCTCGACGTCGGTACCACGGTCCACACCGGTCTCATTCGGGGAGGCGTGGCCCGCAACGTCGTCGCGCCCTCCGCGCGCGCCGAGATCGACGTGCGCGTCCCCGTTCCAGCGGAATGGTCGCGCATCGAATTAGCAGTGCTCAATCTGAGGCTGAAGAACCCGAAGGCTCGGCTTCGGGTCGATGCCACCCTGACGCACGCGCCGGTCGTGCGCACACGCGAGGTCGCCTCGCTCTACCACCAGGCGTGCGGCGCCGCGGCAGCGGTCGGCTTCACGTTGAATGAGGGATCGACAGGGGGAGGGAGCGACGGATCGCACTGTGCCGCGCTCGGCATCCCGGTGCTCGATGGACTGGGGGTCGAGGGGGACGGTGCGCATGCCGCCGCGGAACGCGTGCGGGTCGATCGGATCGCGCCGAGGGCCGCCTTCCTCGGCACCATCCTCGAGACGATCGAAAAACTCTGAGCATCGCGGGTACGTCACGTCACCCATCGGGAGATAAGACAACTCCCGCCCACCGGCGTGAGGCCGATGGGCGGGAGTTGTGTACCCTGCCTGTCGAGCGGCGCGGCATTTATGAGGGTGGGGCAACCGGACCGACGAATGCTGACCACCCTCCCTCGGGGACATCCCGTGTGCCGCGCAGATGGCGGCACCGCGCCCGTGGAGTGCTACTTCAGGTGCTTGGAGACCAGCTTGGTCATCAGGAACATGTTGACCGAGCTGCGGCCCCCGAACACTTTCTTGAGAAGAGGATCGGCATTGATCATCCGACGGTTCTTCTTGTCCTGGAGCTTTTTCTTCTTGATGTAGAGCCAGAGCTTCTTGGTGACCTGGGTTCTGGGAATCGCCTTAGAGCCGATGACTGCCGCGAGTGCTGGACTCAGTGTCATCGGTCTCATGAAGGCGGCGTTGGGGCGACGGCGTCCCCGACGACGGGCTTTTTTCTTCTTCCGTCTCTTCGCGGGTCGGCGCCCTGTCGTTGCCTTCCTCCGGGTGGCCTTTTTCTTTCTCCTCTTTGCGGGGCTGCGCCTGCGTGTTACGCGCCGGCCTGTCGCCCGTTTCTTACGCTTCTTCCCACGCTTGGCCTTCTTCTTCCTCTTGGCCATCTGCACCTCCAAGATAGATAGGTCAAAGCGGTCCGGTCAAAACCCGAGGAACTGTACCATGGGACGCCCCATGTGAATCGAAAAATAATATCTCTTCTTGAGTTGGAGGAGACGACTCACGCCTCTCCCTTCGAGGGGGACGGCGTCAATCTCAGCAGAAGGTAGCCGGCGATCCCCGCGACGAACGATCCCAGCAGGATGCCTTTCTTCGCCATGACCAGCATTCCTCCCGAGGGAAACGCGAGTCCCGCTATGAAAAGCGACATGGTGAATCCAATGCCGCCCAGCAGACCGACGCCCCAGAACAGTCTCCAGGTCGCGCCCTTCGGGACCGACGCGAAGCCGCTCTTCACCGCGAGCCACGAGAGGGAGGCGATCCCGATCGGTTTTCCGAGCACCAGTCCGAGGAAGATCCCCATGGCGACGGGGGCCGCCGCGGCCTCACCACCGCCTGCGAAGAATGAAACCCCGGCGTTCGCCAGGGCGAACAGCGGCATGATCAGGAACGTCACCCAGGGATGCAGGGCATGCTCGAAGTTCTGCATGGGAGACTGCACCTGCTCGGATGCGGTCTCGAGCGCCTGCACCGCAGCTTTCTGTTCCTCGCTGAGCACCCGCCTGGGGGAACTGTCGTCCGGCTCCCTGCCAGGCGACGAGGTGAATCGTTCGAGCATGGCGCGGATGCGGTCGGCGAACTGGCGCGTGTCGATGCGTCTCGAGGAGGGGATGGTCATGGCGAGCAGCACGCCCGCGATCGTGGCGTGAACGCCGGAGTTCAGGACGGCGGCCCAGAGGAAAAACCCCAGCACGGAGTAGACCAGGTAGTGGCGCACGCCGATCAGATTGGCGCTGATGAGAAGAATGAGGACCATCGCCGTCGCGGCGAGAGCCGCTCCCGAGATATGGGATGTGTAGTAGAGGGCAATGACGAGCACGGCGCCGATATCGTCAACGATGGCGAGGGCGATCAGGAATACCTTGAGCCCGAGGGGGACACGTTTGCCGAGGATGGCCAGCATGGCGATGGCGAACGCGATGTCCGTCGCCATCGGGACGCCCCATCCCGAAGCGCCCGGGGTTCCGACATTGAGCGAGGTGTAGAAAAGCGCCGGCACCAGCATGCCCCCGATGGCGCCTGCGATCGGCAGGGCGGCCTGACGCGGCAGGGAGAGTTCGCCCACCAGAAATTCGCGCTTGATCTCGAGACCGACGACGAAGAAGAAGATCGCCATCAACCCGTCGTTGATCCAGAGATGGATCGGCTCCGAGAATTCCCAGTGCCCGATCCCGAACGTGAGATGCGTCTCCCAGAGATGAAAATACGATTCGGCAAACCGCGAGTTAGCCCAGACCAGCGCGACCACCGTGCAGATCATCAGGAGGATGCCGCCGGACGCCTCGATGCGCATGAACTCCTGGAAGGGGCGGACCATCCTGTCGATGGGCGTTCGTCTCGAATGCTCAGAGGACATCGATTCCTCCCGGGCCCGGCGGCATCGGCCGTCCCTGGCTCACGATCTCCACACCAGCCCGATCATGTCGTGCCATGGGCCGGAGTGCCGGCTCCGTTGTTCCTCGACGCTCAGCGGGACCCCGTCGTGCGGGTCGCCGACGAGGGTGAGGCTGAAGATTTCGATCAGGCGGCTGTCGAGGAGCTGGTTGGCGTCCGCCGTCTCCATGTCGAGGGTGGTGATCAGAATGCCGACGAGCTTCAATAGCCGCTGGAGCTCGCGCATGGAGGCAGGCCAGAGTTCCCGGGGGATGTGCTCCACCACACTCGGGCAGAACATGCGACCGGAGTGGTTGTCGGGGCTCCCGATCTTCTCCGCCGTGCGGGCGGTGTGGTGCGTGCACCCCGACCGGCTCCGTTCCGGCAACCCCCAGACGGAATGGATGACCGCCGCATGGAAGAGAACGTGTGGGGCGATCGATCGCGCGCTGCGGTAAAGCCCGCATGTCGAGCAGCTGGCATTCACTCACGGACGGCGCGACGGATGGCGGAAGGGAAGCCTCCGTGTCCCGGTGTGGGGGCGACTCACTGGGCGATGGTTGCAAGCTTTCTAGTCGTACCAGCCGATCGGTTTCTCGTCGAGATTGATGTATGCCGTTTTCGCTTCGAGGAATTCGTCCATGCCATGGGTGCCGAGCTCGCGGCCGAAGCCCGACTGTTTGAATCCTCCCCACGACGCCTCCACCATCGCTGGTTGCATGTGGTTCACCCAGACGATCCCGGCTCGGAGCTTCCGGATCGCGCGGTGCACCTTGAATACATCCTTGCTCCACAGCGCTGCCGCCAGGCCGAAGGGCGTGTCGTTGGCGATCCGGTAGGCGTCCTCCTCCCGGTCGAACGGGATGACCGACATGACCGGCCCGAAGATCTCCTCGCGTGCGATGCGGGCACTGTTGTCGACGTCGTAGAAGATCGTCGGCTCGACGAAGAATCCCTTCTCGGACCCTTTCGGCAGATCAGACGGCACGCCGCCGCCGAAGGCGACCTTCGCCTCCTTCTTGCCGATCTCGATGTACGAGAGAACCTTGTCGTACTGCTCCTGGTTAATCAGCGGCCCCATCTTC
>JAPUIN010000294.1 GCA_027297005.1 Acidobacteriota bacterium | reverse complement strand
GCTTGCGCGAGTATTCCGGATCGAGCGCGTGCTCGGCGTCGACGTAGGCGGCCAGGCCACCCTGGCGCTGCGCCTCGGCGACCACGTGCAGGGCGAGCGTCGTCTTGCCCGACGCTTCGGGTCCGTAGATCTCCACCATCCGGCCGCGCGGCAGGCCGCCGATCCCGAGCGCGGCATCGATCGAGAGGGAGGTGGTCGAGATGACCGCAACCTCGTGACGGAAGTCCTTGGCTCCCAGTTTCATGATCGAGCCCTTGCCGAACTGCTTTTCGATCTGGGCCAGTGCCAGATCGATCGCCCGCGATCGTTCCTTGGAATCGTGCGCCATCGGTGTGATCCCCTTTCGAGGCGTGTTTATCGGGGTCTCCGGGGAGAGCGCGCTTATGGTAGGGGAATCGTCATGCACTGTCAACGCGCGCCCACCGGGAAGATCCCGGCACGCGGTCCATCCGATCGAGCCGGGGAGATCCCTACGCAAGCCGCGCACCAGCGGTGCTGCGACCGGACACTCACCCGACCCGGAGGCGGAACGGCGGTTCTTGCGTGGCCTTGCCGAGGAGGGAGGGGAGGAGACCCCCGACGCCCGGGCCGAGGAGGACGGGGCCGAGTCCGCTACCTGACACGCCGTACGGCCGGCGTCTGCCGATGAGCGTCGTCCCTGCTCCGGGGCTATACATCCGGGCCAGATCGCCGCCATCTCTCTGGCAGATAAGAACTTGGGGAGCCCCGCCTTGACTCTCCCAGGGAGCCCGTTTATATTGATGCGACGACGGCGTCCTCGCGGGCGCCGCTTCTTGATCTGGGCTGATGAATCTAAGATCTGGGCTGATGAATCTAAAAATAGCGGCTCAAACTGTCCTCGTGCTCACCCTCAGCGTCGTATGCCTGGCGGGTGGCTCCGGCCCGCTCGCGGCGGATCACCGGCAGATTTCCCCCTCGGGAGACCCTTCCGGCGGGATCTTCCCGGCCAGGGTCAAGGAGAGGACACCCGATCGGACGCGGCGCGAGGCGCCGCCCGATGAAGTCATCCAGGTGCGCCGCGAGATGGGGGACGCGTACGAGGCAGGCCTCGAGGCGTACCAGGCAGGTCGCTTCGATGAAGCGAGGGAACATTTCGATCAAGCCATCGACGTCATCCTGACCAGCAAGGTCGAACTCGGCGCCCATCCCGCGCTGCGGGGAGCGTTTGATGAGATCGTGCGCAACATCGCCGACCTGGACGTCGACCGCTTCAGCCGGGTCACGAAGAAGGACCAGAAGGATCGCTCTCCACTCGACCACCTGAAGGACATCACGACCCACCTGTCGCCGGAGGAGGCCGAGAAGGAGCGCCGTAAGATCGAGCAGGTCGCCAGCCAGATCTCGTACGACATCCCGATTGTCCTGAATGCGCGGGTGCTCGCCTATGTCGAGGCGTTCCAGACGCGCTTTCGGAAGGAGTTCTCGGCCGGGCTGAAACGATCGGGGGCCTACCTGCCTCTCATCAAGAAGATCTTCCGTGAAGCGGGGCTGCCGGAGGATCTGGCCTACATGGCGCATCAGGAGTCGGCTTTCAAGAACAATGCGTACTCGCGCGCGCGGGCCAAGGGGATGTGGCAGTTCATGTCGTACACGGGGCGGCACTATGGTCTGCGCCGCGATCTGTGGGTCGACGAGAGGAGTGATTTCGAGAAGGCGACGCGCGCGGCCGCGGCCTATCTGAAATTCCTGCATGCGCGTTACGACGACTGGTACCTCGCCATGGCCGCTTACAACGCCGGCGAGGGGAAGATCGACCACGCGATCCGTCGATCCGGCACCCGCGACTTCTGGAAGATCGCCCGGACGCGGCACATTCGCCGTGAGACGAAGTACTACATCCCCGCCATTCTCGCCTCGATCCTGATCGACAAATCCCCCGAGGACTACGGCTTCGATGTCGACCTCGACCCGGTCCTTCACTGGGACACCATCACAGTTGATCGGCCGACGGACCTGAAGGTGATCGCGGATGCCGCGGGTGTATCGCTGAAGACGATCAAGCATCTCAATCCCGAGCTGCGGCGTCGGGTGACTCCGCCCAACGTGAAGAAATACACGCTGCGCGTTCCCAAGGGGACCAGGAAAGAGACCCTCGCCAAGCTGGCGGCGATCCCGGAGGATCAGCTCGTCTCCTGGACCCTGCACAAGGTGCGCTCGGGAGAGACCTTCTCGACCATCGCCCGCAAGCACCGGGTCCCCCTCAGGGCGCTTCTCGACGCCAACCCGAGATACCGGCCGCGCCGGCTGCCGCGCGGAGCGATGCTGGTCGTGCCTCTGTCCGGTGGCGTGACTCCCGGCATGCTGCAGGCTTCGTCCTCTGCGGCGCGCGAGGATCACCCCCGGTACGAGCCGGGTGAGCGTGTGGTGCATCGCGTGCGCCGCGGCGAGACGCTGCAGAAGATCGCCCGCAAGTACCGCACCAACGTCCGCAACTTGAAGCGCTGGAACAAGGTTTCTGGGTCGACGATCTACCCCGGCCAACGACTCGTCGCCTATTACGGTGAGAGGGGGCGCGGGCCGGGTCGAAGCCTGGTCGTCGCATCGGCCGCGGCGACGGTCAAGGACGGACGTCTTCAGTACCGCGTGCAGCGCGGCGACAGCCTGTGGCTCATCTCACGCAAGTTCGGCGTCAGCCTCAACGACCTGTACCGCTGGAACGGGATGAACCGCCGCAGTGTCCTGAAGCCCGGGGATCGGGTGACGGTGGGGGATGCGCCCACCGGGGACATTAGGAAGGGGCAGGCGATTCGGCACAGGGTGCGCCGAGGAGAGAACCTGTCGCAGATCGCCCGCAAGTATGCCGTCACCGTCCGCCAGGTTCGTAACTGGAACAACATCTACGGTACCTCCATCATCCATCCGGGACAGATCCTCACCATCCGGACAGGCTCCTAAGAGCCGGTCTCCTGCCGGAGCTGCAACCGGTTGTGGCCGTGCGCGGGGTGTGTCTGCTAAAATCTCATGTTCCATGAGGATCGAAACTCCATTCGCAATGCGCCTGGTGGCCGCCCTCGTGCTCGTTCTGTCGGGCTGCTCGGGTGGCGTGACGCCGGATGATCCCGATTCGGCCCCGCGCGTCTCGATCGACACCCTTCTCGCGCACGCCGACGGAGCGTTCAGGGACGGCGATTTTCTGGAAGCGCAGAAGACCTACGAGGAGGCCCTGGCGCTCACGCCGGAGGATAGCCATGTCGTCTCGCGCCTGGCGAGCTGCTATCTGAAAAACAGGGTCGTCAAGCAAGCGGAAGCGATTCTGGACGACTACCTCTCACGACATACTGCGGACCGGAGAGCCCTGCTGGTCCA
>JAPUIN010000293.1 GCA_027297005.1 Acidobacteriota bacterium | reverse complement strand
CGCCGCGTCCCGGGTGGATCTCCCGCGCGCTTTCGGATGATTCATGGTGCACGTCTCACTATTTTCGCATCCTATCAAAAACCACTGGTCATCTGAATCCCCGCGCCCCGACGGACCACTCCGAGGAAGCTCCTTCTCCTGCCCGAGTGGCCGGCGCGACCTCTTTGCGTCTCCCTACCTTTTTTTTAAGCGGACCAGATACTCCGGGCCGGGGCGGTCCGGGTTGGGGGGAACGACCGGGTCGGGCCCCTCCACGATCCATCGGGCGGCTGGAAACAGGGCCATCACATGCCCCGGCGGACAATGGTACGGTGGGCCGTCCTCTCCGGGGACCTCCATGAAGACTCCGAGCAATCGTCCTCCGGAGCGCAGGAGCCGGTAGGCGAGCGCCTCGTAAGCGGGGTGGAGGCGCGGCTCTAAAGCGTTGAGGCAGGTCTGTTCTAGAACAACGTCGAACGTCCCATCCAGCTCCGCTGGCAGCTCAAACATGTCGGCGTGGATGAGGTGGATCGTGACCCGACGCTGATTCATCCTGCGCCGCAGGTCGTCGAGCGGCTCCTTCACGAAGTC
This sequence comes from Acidobacteriota bacterium, assembly GCA_027297005.1. The sequence goes on along the minus strand of JAPUIN010000293.1, from coordinate 2,519 downwards.
GACCGCAGTGACGTCGTACCCACGCTCCGCCAGGTCGATCACCTCGTAGCCGCGTCCACACCCCGGCACGAGGACACGCCCCCGTGGGGGAAAATGCTTCTCGATCAACGTACGGACCGGCGCACTCGGTCGGCCGAGATCCCATGGCGTCTGCCCGCTGCGGTATTTCTCGATCCAGAAGGCGCGGTCGGGCCGGCGGGTCGTCACGGGGATCTGAGAGGTCAGGGCGCGCCGCGCGGCGGCCGCAGGGGGGCCGGGGTGATCCCCTCGTAGGCATGGACCTTCCCAATCTGCCTGGCGAACACCTCGCGATCGGTCGTCGGTAGATCGCAGACCCGTCCCTCGCAAACGTACGCCGTGGCCCGCCCGTCGATCGTGGTGCGGTTCTCGAGCAGGAGCGTCAATCCCGCGAGACGCCCGTCCCCCTCCACCGCCGTCACGATCACCCGGTTCGGCAGAAATCGATCGGCGACCACGTCGAGGAACGGCTCGGCCTCCTCGATGGAGCGCCGCGTGACCAGCACGATCTGCTTCGGTCGGTCGAGATGAAAATCGAGGGCGGTGAGCATCAGGGGCACCGAGTGCGGACTCCTCTCGATCGTGCTCGAGAACGCGGAGAACCCTTTTTCCGCTTCCCGCCGGAATTGCTCCTCGCCGGTCAGCTCGTACAGGCGCATCAGGTTGAGAAGCGCGACCGAGTTGCCGGCCGGCTCGGCACCGTCGTAGCTGGGCTTCTCTCGTGCCAGCAGGCTCTCGGCGTCATCGGGGATCATGAAGTAGCCGCCTGAGGAGTCGTCCCGAAAGTGCGCATCGAGAGTCCCCTGAAGCGCGAGCGCTTCTTCGAGCCAGCGCGGTTCGAAGGTGGTCTCGAACAGGTCAAGCAGTCCCGCTTCGAAGAAGGCGTAGTCGGAAAGAACCCCTGGCGGTCCGGGACGCCCTCCGGCATAACTGCGGATCAGCCTTTCCTTTCGGCGGCCGTGCTCCAGAAGGAACGCGGCCGCGGCCTCCGCCCGCGCTCGATAGCCATCCTCACCGAGGATCCGGGCGCCACGGGCGAACGCCGAGATCATCAGGCCGTTCCATGCGGTGATGACCTTCGTGTCGGTGTGCGGAGCGGGGCGGGAGAGGCGCGCATCGTACATGCGCGCGCGCGCACGGTCGATCCTCTCTCGCAGGCGGGACGCTTCCGTCTTCAGGATAGGCGCCAGGCGCTCGATCGGCTCGGCGATCCTCAGGATGTTGCGCCCCTCGAAGTTTCCTTGATCGGTGACGCCGAAATGGCGCAGGATGATCGGCGCGTCCTTCTCACCCAGCACGCGACGGATCTCGTCCGGCGTCCAGGTAAAGAACCACCCCTCCTCCTGATGTCCGGACGGCGTGGGGCTGTCGGCATCGGTCGCCGAGTGGAACCCCCCACCGGGCGCCGCCATTTCCCGCGCCACGTAGTCCAGCGTGCGACGCGCCACCTCCGCGTACTCCTCCCGCCCGGTGACCTGGTACGCTTCGAGATAGGTCACCGTCAACAGAGCGTTGTCATACAGCATCTTCTCGAAGTGCGGCACGAGCCATGTCCGCTCAACCGTATACCTGTGAAACCCACCCCCCACCTGATCATGGATCCCGCCCGAAGCCATCCGCTCGAGGGTTCGCTCGACCATCGCCAGCGCATGCGGGTCGCCGGTGCGGTGATGGTATCGGAGCAGCAGGAGGAGAGTGACCGGGCGCGGGAATTTGCGCCCGCGGCCGAATCCGCCGTGGTCGGGGTCGAAGGAGCCGGCGAGTCCCGCCGCAGCCGCGACGATGGCACGCGCCCCCGGAATGCTGCCGGACGGAGGGGTGGAGAGTCCCTGCACGACCCGCCTGCTGATCGCCGCGGCCTGCGCGACCGCCCCCTCGCGGTCGGTCCGGTACAGTTTTTCGAACTGGTGCAGGAGTTCCCAGAACCCGATCCGCGAGCCGCGATCGCCCGTACGCGCCGGAAAGTAGGTGCCGCCGAAAAACGGCTTCCGATCCGGGGTGAGGACGACGGTCATCGGCCAGCCGCCGCTCCCGGTCAGCATCTGCACCGCCTTCATGTAGACGCCGTCGACGTCGGGCCGCTCTTCACGATCGACCTTGATGGCGATGAACTGTTCGTTCATATAGCGCGCGATCTCGAGATCTTCGAAGCTCTCCTTCTCCATGACGTGGCACCAGTGACAGGTCGAGTACCCGATGGAGAGCAGCACCGGGCGATTCAGCTCGCGCGCCCTCTCGAACGCCTCGTCCCCCAGGGATACCAGTCGACCGGGTTGTGCGCGTGCTGGATCAGGTACGGGCTGGTCTGGAGGATCAGACGATTGGTGTAGAGCGGGGAGCCGTCCGGTTGGAGATGATGCGTGCGCGGCTCGTATTCGGAACCCTTCGCCGCCAGGGCTTCACCCAGCGCTCGCGCAAGGGTCGCGATATAGGGCTGCGCGCCGGGTGGGGGGGTGGGAATCAGGATCGCGGTTCTCTTCACCTGCCCGGCGCAGGCGACC
>JAPUIN010000292.1 GCA_027297005.1 Acidobacteriota bacterium | reverse complement strand
ACCGGTTCGACGGCGGTCGGTCAGGAGATCATGCGGCGCGCCGCCGGAACACTGAAGCGCGTGACGCTCGAGCTGGGCGGCAAGTCGCCGAACATTGTGCTGGCCGACGCCGATCTGGATGCGGCCGTGCGTGGCGCGATGAACGGCATCTTCTTCAACAAGGGGGAGGTCTGCACCGCCGGCTCGCGGCTCTTCCTCGAAGAGTCCCTGCACGAACCCTTCCTCGATCGCCTGACGACCCACGTCAAAAAGCTGCAGCAGGGGGACCCGCTTCACCCGAAGACACGGGTCGGGCCGCAGGTCAGCGAGGCGCAGATGAACCGGGTGCTCTCCTACATTGAAAAAGGATCGTCGGAGGGAGCACGGCTCGTCTGTGGGGGGGCGCGGCCTTCGGGTACGGGATACTTCGTGCAGCCGACGATCTTCGACGGCGTCCGTCATTCGATGACGATCGCGCGCGAGGAGATCTTTGGCCCGGTCCTGTCGGTCATCCGATTCAAGGATTTCGACGAGGTACTCGCGGCGGCGAACGATACCAGGTACGGACTGGCCGCCGCGGTCTGGACACGCGACGTCAAGAAGGCCCACATAGCGGCGCGGCGCCTGCAAGCCGGCACCGTCTGGATCAACACCTACGGCCTTTACGACAATGCCATGCCGTTCGGCGGCTACAAGATGAGCGGCTTCGGCCGCGAGCTCGGCCATCACGGTCTCATGGAGTACACCCAGACGAAATCGGTCTGGATCGATCTGTCCTGAAACCCCCATCGGAAGAGGAACACACCATGCCTGACACCCTGATCCATAACCGGGTCGAGAATGGGATCGCCGTGATCGAGATGAGCGACCCGCCGGCCAACACCTACACGCACGAAATGATGCAGCAGCTGGACACCGCCATTCTGCAGGTCCGGATGAACGAAGACGTCCATGTCATCATCCTGCGCGGCGCGGGGGAGAAGTTCTTCTCCGCCGGCGCCAACATCAAGATGCTCTCGAGCGTCACCCCTGAATTCAAGTACTACTTCTGCCTGCACGCCAACGAGACGCTCAATCGTCTCGAGCAGACCCCCAAGCTCGTGATTGCAGCCCTCAACGGCCACACGGTCGGTGGCGGTCTCGAGATCGCCATGGCCGCCGACATCCGCATCGCGAAGAAGGACGGCGGCAAGATCGGGCTGCCGGAGGTGACGCTGGGCGTCCTCCCCGGCACCGGCGGCACGCAACGTATGGCGCGCCTGGTCGGCAAGTCCCGCGCCATTGAGCTGATGGCGACCGGACGGACCTTCTCATTCGAGGAGGCGGCGGAGATGGGAATCGTGACTCATATCTTCGAGCCGGAGAACTGGTGGGAGCAGGTTCTAAGCTACGCGCGCCAGTTCGCCCCGCCGCAGAAGGCGGCCATGGCAGTCGGCCGCATCAAGCGGTCGGTCTGTTCGGGTGCCGAGCTGCCGTTCTCCGAGGCGCTCTCTCTCGAGCGGGAGCTGCAGCAGCAGCTGTTCCAATCGGACGACGCCAAGGAAGGCCTGAGCGCCTACGTGGAGAAACGCACCCCGAAATTCAAGGGTGCCTGACCATCGACCCTTCCCCACAGTCGTGATCTTCCCCGCACCGCGGAGGAACCAAAAGGGATGAAGGCTGTCCTGATCAGAAAGCACGGCGGCCCCGAGGTTCTGGAGATCGCCGACCTGCCGATGCCCGAGCCCGGACCGGGTCAAGTTCTCATTCGGGTCAAAGCGGCCGGCATGAACCACCTCGACACCTGGGTGCGACGCGGCATGCCGGGCATGAAGCTGCCGCTGCCGCGGGTTCTCGGCTCCGACGCCTCCGGCCTGATCCATGCGGTCGGCCCGGGTGTCAGTTCGGTCAAGGCGGGCAGTCGCATCTTCGTAGCGCCCGGTCTCTGCTGCGGGCGGTGCGCGCATTGCCTGGCCGGATGGGATCCCCTGTGCGCCGGGTACGGCGTGATCGGCGAGACCTGCGACGGTACGCAGGCGGAGTACGCCCTCCTGCCCGAAGGGAATACCCTCCCGCTTCCGGACTCCCTCTCGTTCGAACAGGGGGCCGCCTTCCCCCTCGTCTTCCTGACCGCCTGGCACATGCTCGTCGCCCGTGCCGGTGTGCGGATGGGGGAGACTGTTCTCGTTCAAGCCGGCGCCGGTGGGGTCGGCAGCGCCGCAATTCAGATCGCAAAGATCCACGGGGCGCGGGTCCTGACGACCGTCGGCTCGCAGGAGAAGGGAGAAAAGGCACGCGCTCTGGGCGCCGACGAGGTGATCCTCTACCGCGATACGGATCTGCGGGGCGAGGTGCGTCGCCTCACCGAAGGGCGCGGCGTCGACGTCATCATCGAGAACGTCGGAGAGATCGTCTGGGACGCGAGCATCAAGTCGCTCGCCACCGGCGGCCGGCTGGTCACCTGCGGCGCCACCTCCGGGTACGAGGGAATGACCGACATCCGGTACGTCTTCTCCAAGGGCCTTTCAATACTCGGATCGACCATGGGCGGTCGCGCGGAGCTGCTGACCATTGCGCGCCTCATCGGTGAAGGGCGATTGAAGCCGGTGATCGATCGTGTCCTGTCGCTCGATCGCGTCGCC
>JAPUIN010000291.1 GCA_027297005.1 Acidobacteriota bacterium | reverse complement strand
TACCGCCCGGCGTCTCCTCCTCGAGGGAGCGCAGGACCTCCTCGCCGTGCCCGCTCAAGGCGCGCGCGGCGAGCAGCTCATAGCGAACACGATCCTGGCGCGGGTAGAGGGACAGCGACCTCTCGTACTGCCGGCTCGCTTCGTCGTACTCCTCGTCGCGAGCGTAGAGCGTACCCAGGCGGGCCGGGATGCGGGGATCGCCCGGGTAACGCTCGGCCAGCGGCTCAAGGATCTCGATGGCACGGGTGTGCTCGCCGACCTGCTCGTAGAGGCCGGCCAGCGTTCGGTGCACCTCGATCGAGACGCGGCGCAGAGCGGTGACCTGCGTCAGCGCATCGATCGCCTCGCCATACTGCCCGAGCCGGATCTGGATCTCGCCGAGTGTCTTCCAGGCGTTGGAGTTCTTCGGATTGGCATCGAGCGCCGTGCGCACTGCCGCCAGCGCGCGCGGGTATGCATCGCGGTGGGCGAAATAGTTCGCCAGGTTCGTGTACTCGTTCGAGTGTGCAGCGGCACGGCCGGCCGCGACGTAACCGAGCGCTTGCAGTTTCTCCTTCAGCTTCTCGTCGTCCGCGATGGAGCCGGACTCTGTGTTGTCAGACGCCTCCGGCCAGCCCCGCCCATCATGCGTCTCCACGGGCTCGGGAACACCGGGCGCGTCATCGGGTTTCCAGATCTCGACAAGCGCCCTGCCGGGCATGTCTCGGCCCGAGGGAATCCCAAGCTGGGCCAGAATCGTTGGGGTGATGTCAAACACGTGCGCGTCATTGATCGCCTGTCCGCTCCGCACGCCGGGCCCCTGGACCACCAGGATGCCGTTGTCCCGGTGCCAGTCCGCCGCGTACTGGTTCTTCATCGAGGAATCCTCGAACAGGATGCGTTCGTCCCCCATCTTGAATCCGTGATCTGACACGACATAGACGGTCGTCCCGTCGGGCAGCTGCTCGACGATCTCTCCCAGGATCTCGTCGAGATAGGCGTACGTGTGCTCGATGATCTGGCCGTAACTCCTCAGGTCTTCCTCGCTCGTGCCGGGCATGAGGGGCGGGGCATAGCGGATGAATAGATGGCTGATCGCATCGATCGCCTCGAAATAGGTCGCGAAGAGGTCCACGTCCTGCCGCTCGAGAAGCTGGAGCGTGATCCTGCGGTACGTCTCGGTCTGGGCGAGGGTGCCGCGAAGTTGCGTGAGCTTGTCTTCCTCGGGCAGGGTCTCGAGATCGAAGCGTTCACGCACAGTCTCGCCCGAGATCTCGCCGGGCTGCACGATGAGGTGTTCGATCTCCTCGTAAAGGTGTTGCGGATAGGTCTTTCCCTCCGGCGGCGAGGTGTCGATCTCTCTGTGCTGCGCAAAGGAGAGGATCGAAACTCGTTCCGAGACAATGTGCCCCGATACCTTCTCGGCGGGAAACGTGACCAGCCAGCCGACAAAGCCCGAGCGCAGCCCGTAGTCGCCCAGAATGTTCCACAGGGCCTTCGTCCTGCGCTTGTTGCTCGTGATCGGCACGATCGTTCCCGTGCTCTGATCCACGGTGAGAAAATCGAGGACTCCGTGGGCGGGAGGCTCTTTGCCCGTGGCGATCGAAGTCCAGATGAGCGGAGAGAGCATGGGTTCGAACGTGCGCAGCCGCCCGGATATCCCCTCTTCCACCAACCTCGCCAGATGGGGCATGCGGCCTTTGTCGATCAGTTCCCGGACCGCTTCCCAGTCCGCGCCGTCCCAGCCGATCACAACGATGCGGGGGCGCGCGTCTCGCGCGGGGCCGGGATCGCACCCGAGCGCACACAGGCCCACCGCGAGCGCAAGCGACACGAAGATCATGGGTGCGGATCGTCGGATCATTGTCAGCGTGAAACTCACGAGTTCTGGCCGGTCCCTGGGATGCGATACGCCTAATAGGGGGCGACCTGTGCCCAATAAATCCGCGCCATCGCCGACTCCGGGTTGATCCGGAGTGCCCTTTCCAGAACCTCCCGGGCCCGATCGTAGTCGCGATTCATCGCGTATGCCTTGCCCAGGTTGGCGAGGATCGAATCGGAGGAGGGCAACAGGGCTGCTGCCCTCTCCAGCGATTCGATGGCGCCCGGAAGGTTCCGGGCTTTCAAATGGGTCACACCCTTGTTGAAGTGCGCCTCAACGTAGTCGGGATCCAGTCTGAGGGCGCGATCGAACTCGCCCACGGATCGCTCGTATTCTTGTTGCTCACCGATGATGATTCCCCGGTAGAGGTAGGACTCCTTTGTGCCGGGACGATCGATCAGGGAGCGTTCCACATAATGAAGGGCGTTCTCGAGATCCCCGTGACGAAAGTACGCCTTACCCAGCGCCAACCATCGGTCAACGCCACCGGGCCCGGCCACCGACCGGCTGATCTTCCCCGCGTCTCCCTGCTGGATGAGGATGGAGAACAGGTCCACGGTGATGGCCTCCTGATCCGGATCGAGCGTGAGGGACGTGCGGTAGGACTGGATCGCTCGCTTGCGACTTCCCATTCCGGAGTAGTGCTGGCCCAGAAGGTTGTGGGTACGGACATCTCCGGAATGGCGCTGCGTGAGAGACTCGGCAGCCCGCAGCGCTTCTTCCACGGCGCCGGCCTCACGAAGCAGCCCAACCTGGAAGAGGCGGGGCTCCACCGCGTCCTCCCGGATCGAGATGGCGGTCTCGATGGCATCGATGGCCGCGGTCCAGTCTCCGGTCCGGCGGTAGAGGGTGGCCAGATGTCGCCAGGCGGTGTAGTTCCCCCGGTCCTCTTGCAGGGAGCGCTTCGCAGCCTCGAGAGCAGGCTTGAGATCGCCTTGCTGCATGTAGTAGCCGGCCAGGTTGGCGTACTCCGTTGCGGTCTGCCGATCCGCGTTCGCCGGTTCCTCGGCTTCCCCGATATAGCCCAGGGCCCTGAGCTTGCTCGAGAGCTCCTCCGCTGCCCGGACTTCCTCGCCCGGCTCGCGAGTCGCGATGAACGTCTGCTCCCGCCACCCCGGGCGGTCATGTGTCGGGACGCGCCCGACCGGCAGGGCGGGCGGAGATGCCCAGAGTTCGCGCAGGACCCTCCCGCCCATATCCTCCCCGGGCGGTATGTTCAGCTGTGCAAGGATCGTAGGCACGACATCGAAGATCGAAGCACCCCCCAGGCTGTGCCCGGATTGGATTCCCGGCCCCTTTACAAGGATCACCCCATTGTCCCTGTGCCACTGCGCGGCGTATGGCGTCCCCTTGCTCGAGGGTTCGAGGCGCGGACGCGCCCGCCCGAGCCTGAATCCGTGATCGGAGACGACGTAGATCGTTGCTTCGGGACCGGCGGCAACCAAAATTTCCCCGATGATCTCATCCTGGTAGATGTAGAATTCCTCGACCACGCCACCGTACATCACGTTCTCTTGCTCGGTGACTCCCGGAAGACCCGGCGGCATGTAGCGCGCGAAGCGATGCGAGACCTCGTCGATACCGGGAAAGTAGACTCCCAGAAGTTCGACTTCTCGCGACATCAGGTCCAGAGCGATCGCCGTTACCGTCTCCGTGTGTGCGAGTACGAGGCTCAGGTCACGACGTAGGGAGGCGGACTGTGAAACACCCCCGGGAATAAAACGCGCCAGCAATTCATCAGGAATCGCCTCGGGAGAGACGACCCGCGCTTCCAGCTCCTGCTCAAGGCTGGCCGGATAGGTGATACCTCCCGGTTGCCCTCGCGCGCCGTTGGAACCCCCGAGCTTCAGGACCCTGTCGGAGACGATGAACCCCTCGACGCGTTCCGCGGGATACGTGACCTGCCAGCCGACGAATGCGACCTTGTGTCCGTAGTCTCCGGCGATGTTCCACAGAGCCCGGACCCGCCTGCTGTGACTCGGCACCGGGATCTTCCGACCTTCCGCGTCCGTCGCGAAGAAGTCCAGAATCCCGTGCTCGGGTGGTGTTCTCCCCGTGGCGATCGACGTCCAGAGCATGGGTGACAGCATCGGTTCGACGGTGTGAAGCACACCGGAGGTGCCCCCCTCCAGGAGAGACTCCATATGAGGCAGCCTGTCTTCCTTTAGAAGGACATCGATCTGCTCCCAGTCCGCCCCGTCGAGACCGATAACGACGATGCGCGGAGCCGCGGCGGGCTCAGGAGACGAGCACCGCACGGCGAGGCACACGGAGAGCAGCGCAAAAATGAGAGCAGCGCGCGAACGGAGCACCTTGCTCTGTAAGATACACGACTGGGGTGGTGATCAGCGCCGCGGGGTTCTGAGGTCAACGCGTCCCCTGCGGTCAGCGAATGATTCGAGCTCTCCGCGTCTTGCGCCGGATCTCTCGAACTGCCTTCTCGGCTGAGGCCTTCTTCTCGGCGTTGGTGCATGAATCGCAGGCTTGAGGTGATCCGGTGTCCAAGTCCTCGCGATGTGCGGGGTGGATGGGCCACGATCTCGGCATGAACTCTCGAGTACCTCCCAAATAC
>JAPUIN010000290.1 GCA_027297005.1 Acidobacteriota bacterium | reverse complement strand
GACAACTGGAGGCCCGATCGTCAGGTTCGGCACGAAGTGGCCGTCCATGACGTCGAGATGCAGCAGGCGGGCTCCACCCTCCTGAGCTGCCGCGATCTCCTCACCGAGTCGGGTGAAGTCAGCCGAAAGAATCGAAGGAGCGAGGGCCGGGATCTCGGGCATCCGCCCCGGGCGCTTCCCCCCGGAGACATCGGATCGTGTGTCGGCCGGACCGGCCGGCCGCGGCCTACCCATCCTCGGAGTTCCGCGAAGCAATCGTCAGGGTGACGAGATCACCGTGACGGACCCGATACCCGGCGGCCGGGCTCTGCGCGATGATCGTGCCCTGCGGAGCGGGATGATCCGGCGATCGCATGACCGGGCCGCGCTTCAATCCCGCGCGCGAGAGAAACCCAATCACCTCGCTCTGGCGTCGACCGATGAGGTTCGGCATGACATACGCAAGCGGGCGATCGCCACGACTGACGAGCAATGAGATCCCGCGCTCCGGTATGCCAGAGCTTCCCGGATACGGATCCTGTCCCACGACGAGATTCTCTCCTTCGCGTTTGGTGTAAATGTACACCTGTCCGCCGAGGCGCATCCCCTCCTGTTGCAGAGTGATCTGGGCTTTGCGGGCGGCCCCTCCGCGCATGTCGGGAATCGGCGTGATCTTGTCGCCGAGGCTGACCACCACCTTCACCTTGCGCTGCAGCTTGATGTCGACGCCGGGTGACGGCTCCTGCTCGATGATCCGTCCCTCGGCGATTCGATCGTCATTGCGCTGCGCCGCCTCCTCAAGGATCAGCCCCTGTTCCCTCAAGAGAGTCCGCCCTTCCTGGATCGTTTTGTTGGTTAAATCGGGGACCTGAACGACCCGGCCGGAGACCGAGTACCGCACGGTGTAGTAGGCGCTCAGAGCGCCGACCATTACCAGCCCACCAATCCAGGCCGCGATCCAGGTCGCCAGAATCAGGCCGCGCCGTACACTCTTGCGGCGGAACAGGCCTTTGATCGGCTCGATGACTGATTGAAAACGCAACAGGCTCGCGCTCCGGTTCGGTGGCATGGTAGCACAGGGTCAGGGGGAGTCCAACGGCGGGCGCTGAGTTCGATCAGCACCGCTCGAGCACTGCCGCATAGAAGCCATCGACCTCGTCCCGGTGCGGCAGGGTGACGAGGCATCCCATCCCGTCGACGAGCGCGTGCGCCGCGGTCGGCAGGCATTCCCGGGCGTCGATCGGGACGATCTCCGGGTGGACCTCGCGGAGGGCCGCGATCCGCTCCGGCCCCTCCTCGGGTTCGAGACTGCAGACAGCGTAGATCAATCGGCCACCGGGCGCCACGAGCCCCCACGCAGCCTCCAGCATTTCCTCCTGCCTGCGCGCGCATGCATCGATCGCTTCCTCGCTGCGCCTCCATCGGATCTCCGGATGGCGCCGGATGATTCCGGTCCCTGAGCATGGAGCATCCAGAAGCACCCTGCGAAAGGTTCCACGCAGAGCCGGTCGGCGAGCATCCATGACGACGCACCGCGGCGCTGCGGAGCCGCCACGCGACACATTGTCGCGCAGGAGCCGCAGCCGCGCCAGCGACCGGTCGGCCGCGATCGGGCATGGGCTCTCGCGCGGCAGAGCATCGGCAATCGCGAGGATTTTCCCGCCGGGGGCCGCGCACAGATCGACGACGGGAGAATCCGTAGGAAACGGGCGCACAAGTTCCGCCACGAGTTGTGAGGCTTCATCCTGGATGTAGATCGACCCGGCGCGGAAGCTCGCAGTGTGCTGGGGCGCCCCGGAGGTGACCCGGAGCGCCCCGGGCAGAAGGGGGGACGGGATCGCCGCGATCCCCTCCTCTCGGAGGCTCGCGATCATGGCATCGGAATCGATCGCGTTCCCCCGGATTCGGAGCGTGATCGGGGCAGGACGGTTGAGTGTCTCGAGGAGATGGACCGTCGGTCCGGGGCCGTAGCGACGGAGAAATCGCCGAACCATGAACGGGGGGAATGAATGCTCCTCCGCAAGAGCGTCCGCGTCGCACTTCCCCGGCGAGCCCCGCTCCTCTCCGGCGGCCCGTTCTTCCCGCTCACGGCAGGCGGATCTCAACACACCGTTTGCGAAGGCGGCCCGGGATCTTCCCAACCGCGCACGCACCAGCCTCACTCCCTCGTCCACAGCGGCTGGCGCCGGAATCCGGGAGAGAAACAGAATCTGGTAAAGGGTGAGGCGCAGCGCATTGAGGAGCGTCAGCGTGATTCTATCCAGCGGCCTGGACGAATGGCGCTCCAGGGAGCGGTCGATAGCGGATCGTCTTCTCAGAACACCGTAAACGAGCTCGGTGGCCAGACGCCTCTCGCGATCGTCCATGTCGGCTGGAAGCCGCGCGAGCAGGGCGTGGGAATGCTCGCGTCCGCTCTCCAGCATGTCGAGGATGCGCAGTGCCTCGGATCGTCCGGTCGTATCATTTCGCCTGCGGCGCGCCAAACCTGTCCCCCACCCGGATCCGTCGCCCGTTCAGCGCGTCGCGAGCCGACACCGTTCCGCCCCCGGGGAACCGCAGTTCGAGGATGCCGAGGCGCGAGTCGCCCCGGCACTGGACCACGATCCGCCGATCATCGGCACCGATGATCCGCCCCGGCGCAACCGTGCGGGAGCGCGATCCGGGAGACTCGAAGTTGACCTCCGCGCGCAGAACCTTCACCGTCTCTCCCTTCAGTTGAGTGAACGCCAGCGGCCAGGGATGACACCCCCGAATGCGGCCCGCGACCTCGGTGGCCGGAGCCGACCAGTCGATGCATCCTTCTTCCTTCGACAGGGGTGGTGCAAGCGTCGCCCCGGCATTGCGCTGCCGCTGTGGCTCCAGGTTCCCGCGGACGTGCTGATCGAGAGTTTCCAGAAGAAGCTCCGCCCCGAGATCGGCGAGGCGGACGGTCAACTCGCCAGTCGTCTCGGTGAGCCCGATGGCGCATTCCTTCTGCAGCAGAATCGGACCCGTATCGAGTCCGCGATCCATCTTCATCGTGGTGACACCCGTGATCTTCTCCCCGACGAAGATTGCGTGCGCGATCGGAGCGGCCCCGCGGTATTTCGGCAGAAGAGAAGCGTGGACGTTGATGCACCAGCGCGGCGGGATGGACAGGATTTCCGGGGGAAGAATGCGACCGAAGGCGACGACGATGATCACATCCGGCGACAGCGACTCGATCCGCCCCTGAAACGATTCGTCGCGCAGCAAATCCGGCTGCAGAACCGGAAGATCGAGACGGGTCGCCTCGATCTTCACCGGCGAAGGTTCGGGGGGTGACGACTGTCGCCTCCGGGGGCGATCGGGCCGGGTCACGACCGCGAGGATCTCATGACCGTCAGCATGGAGGGCACGCAGGGAGACACTGGCGAAATCCGGCGTCCCCATAAAGAGGAGTCGCATCGTGGTGTCTTCAGGCAGGGACGAGATCCCAGTCCCCGGATTTTATGCGTTTGTGAACCTTTCTCCGAATGAGCCGCCGCTTCAAGCTACTGAGGTGCTCGATGAACAAACGACCGTGCAGGTGATCGATCTCGTGATCGAAGGCGCGTGCCAGGAGCCCCTCCCCCTCGAGGGTCCGCACCCGACCATCGAGATCCATCGCCTCGATGACGCACCGGTGCGGGCGCCAGACTTTTTCCGTGAACCCCGGGAGGCTCAGGCAGCCTTCCTCCTCGAAATATTCACCTGTCGTCTCCAGAACCCGCGGGTTGATCAAAACACTCAGGTCGGCCTTATTCTCGCCGACGGAAAGATCGACGACGGCGACCGTCTTGGTCACCCCAATCTGGTTGGCGGCGAGGCCGATACCGGGGGCGGCGTGCATCGTTTCGATCATGTCCTCGATGAGTCGTTCGAGATCGGGAGTGATCCCGCGTACCGGCTGTGATTCAGTCAGCAGGATTTCATGCGGATAGCGAAGGATCGGCAGAACCGCCATGGGGCCTCGTTATGTACCACACGGCTCCCATGACGTCAAGGAAACCCGCCCTGACGGCGCGTTCCGGCAGAATCAGCGATCGCGCTTCTACGGCTTCCTGGACGAGGACGGTCTGGAGGAACTCCGCCCTGAGGAACTCTTCCTTGATGAGGATCGGCTCGATTTGGACCTGGTGCTCTTTGATGAGGGCTTCGAGCCCGACTTCCTGACGCTTCCTTTCGATTTCCCGGATTTTGACGATCGAGATCTGGCCTTGGATTTCGACGTCGTTGACCTTGAAGACCTGGACTTCGCTTTGGATTTGGAAGCTCCCTTCGAGCTCGACGTGACCCTGGACTTCGAGGTTGACCGGGATCTCGAAGACTTCGCCGTCGCCCTCGATTTCGAAGCCCCGGAGCCCGCACCGGATCGGGATGTCACCTCGCGCCGACTGCGGGAGTTCCGACCGGATCTGGCGTGCCTTCCGCCGCGAGAGTCCCCCTTACCCGTCCACGTGGAACGCGAGCGATCACTCTTGATACCGCGCATCAGACGTTTCACGACGGGGTCACGCTTTTCCGCACGTGGTAATCGCTTCATCACCCGGGTGTCGCCGCGCGATCGGTCGTTGGTCTTTTTCGGTCCGCGCATGACCGGATCTCTGTCCTGCAGAACGGCCGGGCGCCCCATGCGTTCCCGCGACGATCCCACACCTTGCCTGCGGCCCGACTCGCGCAGGGTGGTCGTGGTGCGCCGGATGGTTCGCGATCTTTCGCGCTCGAGCTTATGGAACGGCACCTTGCTCCCCGAGGGGCCGACCGCCGGCAAAGATGCGCGCGATTCACGCACCTTGTGAATGAAGGTTCTCCGCTCTTTCTCGTGTCCGGCCACGCGTTTCGGATTGAAGCGGGGCAGGCCGCCGGTGATCACGACGTCCGTGTCCCGGGGAATACGATCCAGGGTCAGCCAATGTCCAACTCCATGTTTCTTTCCAACTCCATGCTGCGCCGCAAAAAGGCCGACTTTTGAGAACCGCCAGCCTCGCTTGTGGAGATGATGGGCATGGACACCGAACCCTGAGTTGTAGCGCCCGTGATGAAAAACCGGATAGTTGTAATAGTTCAGTGGACTCCAGCCGATATAGGTGGACCCGACCGCAAAGCTGACCCAGGCACCGCTCCAGCGCGCTCCGGGGATCCAGACCCAGCCGAGATCGATGGCATAGTCCCATCGACCGTAGTGGTAGGGCGCCCAGCCCCATGGATCGTACGAGACCCACACCCAGCCTGTCGGATACCAGACCCACCGACCACTGACGTAGGGACCCCAATCACCGTGATAGGCGGGACGCCAGACCCATCCATAGGCCCCGTGGTGGTGCCAGCCACCATAGACCGAGAGCTCGAGAATATATGGCCGGACCGAAACGGGGACCGCCGCTCTGATCTCATCGATCGGCGCATCTCCGCCCCGGCGGAGATAAGCCTCGACTCTCTCGTCGTGAAAGCGATCGAAATCGTCGAGGCGCAGCGTATTGAAGGCGCGCGCTTCGCTCGGTCCACCACCGGCCTGGACGCTGGCGCGCTCCCCGCTCCGCACCATCACCGACCCGAGATCACCCGACAGCTCCGCGACGCCTCGGAATGACGACACGGTCGTGACCCCTCTCTCTGCATCGATCCGGAATGATCCGGCGGACAGGAGGTAGATGGAGCCTCCCTCCGTATCGATCTGGAATTGCGAGTCGCTATGGGCCGGATCGCCGGTATCGATCCGGATGCTTCCCTCGATCAATGCCAGCAGGTTGGTCTGTTCGTACAGGTTTTCCACGTCGGAGAGGCTGCGCAGATCGACTGCCGTTCTCTCATCCAGCCACAAGGTGGCCCCATCCGCCAGCCCGATCTCAAGTTTGCCGCCGAGGGTCGCGGCCCGATCCCCTGACTCCAGCGGGTCGTTGATCTCGGCCTGGATGACCTCCCCATCGACGAACCGAAGAAGCGTCGCCTCCCCTTCGACGTAACGGACGCGCGCGTAGGTGGAACCGTACTCCGGATCCTCCACGTCCTCGGCCCTCGCCTGTCGCGGTAGCCCGAAGATCGTGAAAGCGGCCGCGAAGATGAAAATGACCCAGCCCGAAAGCCGTCCTATCGGATTGTCGCGCATCGCCCTCCCCCTGCCTTTCCGGGTGCCGGTCCAGTCGGACAGGAACCCAACAGCACCAAATGCGATTTCCGTGCCAGCCTATCCGTCCCAGGGATGAGCAGAGCCGTTGTTGGAAATCAACGACTTACGCTTCCAGGGCCGGCCAGCTACGGACGCGATGTCCTCACCTGTCCATATCCCTGTCCTGAGGGGAGGACAGCGGAGGTGTCCCGGGGGGAGCCAGATCATTGGATCGGGCCTATACTGTTCGTGATGCTGAATCGGCACCTCCGTACAGTCAAAATCATGGCCTCCCTCCTGCTGGTGGTGGCGATCGGTGTTTCACTCGCCCCGGCACTCAGGGCCGGGAAGCCAAAGACCGAGGCACAGAAGAATTCCGAAAAACCGCGGCTCCGACTGGTCGCCGATAAGGCGGTCGGTTTCACTCCGGTGGAGGTGGTCTTCACGGCCCGTCTGACAGGTGTCAATGTCGAGGATCCCAACTTCTGCCATGCCGCCGTGACCTGGGTGCGCATCGACCGGGCCCACACGGAGAATGAGCCGTTTTCCATCCGTGAGGATCCCGTCTGCCGGCATCCGGAGGAGGAGAGCCGTGCCACACTCACCTACACGAAGCGATTCGTACTCCGGCGGATCGGGGTCCACCTGATCAAGGTGAGGCTCGAAGGCAAGGATGGTCGCGCGGTTGAATCGGCCTACACGAGGGTCCGGGTGCTGAGGGTTCACTAGCCGGTGGTCAGCGACGAGGCTCGGCCTCACCCTCCTGCTGCTGATCGTCCTCGGGCCGCTTCTGCAGCATGTTGCGCAGCCGGTCGATAGCTCGCTGCTTGACCTTTTCCTTAAGGATGTTCCGCTTCTGTCGCAGCTGCGCACCGGTGGCGATACGGAATTTCGGATCGGCCAACGGACCGCTCAGGTTGAAATGCAGGACCACTCGACCGTCGGAATCGACGAGCGCCTCGACACGCTGATTCTTCTGCACCATCCCCGCGGTCGCATGCTGAGAGAATCGCGCCTTGATGTCGAGATCGAGAGAGGCGTCCAGCCCTACCCAGCCGGCACCTG
The DNA here is from genome assembly GCA_027297005.1 of Acidobacteriota bacterium. Next base: position 2,102 of record JAPUIN010000290.1, on the reverse strand, counting down.
CGAGATCGAGGTCGGCCGAGTGCAGTACGAGATCATCAGTGCGCGCCTTGCTGTTGCCGATCGCCAGCGTTCCACGCAAGAACTCAAAGGGTGTTTCATCCAGGCCGATGCCACGCCCCCCGGCCGACTCGAGGGATGCGGCGACGAACTTCAGAACACTGAACGAGGCGACCGCTCCATCGGAGACCTCGAGGCTACCCGTTCCACGCGCGCTATCGAGTATCTCCGCCATGGTCAACCCGGACGCTTCGATGTCGAGCCGTCCCCCGAGCGATCCGCGCAGGAGCCCCGCCAGTCCTTTGTCGTACGCCGTCAGGACCGGATCGAGATCAACCTTCTCCAGCTTGACGCCGACCGTGTAGCGTGTAGTTGCACTTCCCAGATCGACGCTCGCTGAACCGGACAATCGTCCCGAATAGAAATCGGCCTGCAGATCGCTCAGGGCAATAACCCCCTCCCGGAGCCCGCCGGATGCCCTGACGTTGGACAGCTCGAACGTCTGGAAACGTATCGCACCGACATCGAGCCTCCCGGTCGCCCGGACCTGTTCGAAAAGCCCAGTGCCGGTCTCCACACCCTCATTCTCCGGATCACCACCAGGGACTGACGGTGCGCCGCTGAATACCGCCAGGATCTCATCCAGGTCGAGCCGGGATGAAGAGAGATCGAAACCGATTCGTGGCTTGAGAAAGTCTTCGACCTGCATCCGGCCCTGCAGCGTGGAATCCCCGATGCGGGCGCTGAACTCTTTCCACTCGGCGCGATCACCCTCCACCTCCAGGATGCCCGAGACATTTTCCAGAGGACGGGTCATCGATGCGTCTCGATAGCTGAGATCGTGCAGGCGGATGGTGCCGTGGAACTGGAGCGTCTCCGGTCGGTCGAGCGGCACCTCGGCCGATCCATCCAGATCGATCTCTCCTCCGAGCTCCAGCCCCTCAGAGTGCGCGATCCCGAGCCATGGGAGCAGAGTGCCGAGCTCATCGGCTTTCAGGGCCTTCCCGCTGACTCGCGCGCTGAGCCGCGGATGGGATCCGGCATCCAGAAGGATCGCGCTGACCTCCAGGCGATTCACTCCCATCTGCATCGAAATGTCGATCTCGGTATCCCGATCGGCTCCCCACCCCTTCAGGATTGCATCAATCGGGCCGATCGTCGCCTTGATCCGCTCGCCTTTGGTCACGCTATCGTCATAGAGGTGAATGTGGGCCGAGCGGATGATGGCCCGCTCGACATCGATCGTCATCGATCCTCCCCCGCCCTCTCCGGAGCCGGCCGCGACCCCGGCCCGCGCGATCAGATCGTCGAAGTTCCATCGCCCCTGCGCGTCGCGGATCAGATTGATCGATGGCTTATCCAGAACCACCGACCGGATCGCCACCCGGCCGCGCAGCAGAGGCAGGAGTTCGACACGGACGGCGAGCGAATCGGTCTTCATGGCGGCGGAACCAGGGTAGCGCGGTCCCTCCGAAACGGCGATTTGTTCCACGTGCAGCGCCGGCATCGGCAGGATCCGCAGAGAGATGTCGCCCAGTTCCACCGTCCGGCCGGTCAACTCGCGAACTTTTTCGACGATCAGCGGCCGGTACTGATTGACGTCCACGAGTCGTGGCAGCGCCACCACCGCCGCGGCGACGAGGAGACCGAAAACCGCGAGGACGACGAGGGCAACACGGACGGTGCGGGACATGGTCTGGCGATCCTCCGAGTCTCTGGACCGCCGCTCCCGCGCGGCGGCCATGGTGAAACAAGTCTCAGTCCGCTCCGGTCGTCTCGATGTAGGCCCGCGCCAGGCGTCGGGCACGCGAATACCCGACGAGGGATGACAATCGCGCCCGCTTGAGGTGGCGCCGGATATCCGCGAGTCTCTCGCGAGTTGCCTCCGCACCCAGCCTGATACATTCCACGATGGCCGAGAAGTCGGCCCAGTGAATGTGATCAACGTCAGGCTCGATGATCACGTCGGCAAACCGGCATTGCATGTGCTTGAGCGCGTCTGAGCGGATGGCGTTCGCCCGTACCATGATATTCAGCCCGTTCTTGAACCCGTCGGTATCCTTGATTTCCTTGGAGACGTCCACCCCGATCACCAGATCGGCGCC
>JAPUIN010000029.1 GCA_027297005.1 Acidobacteriota bacterium | reverse complement strand
CCGAGGGGACGTTCCGCGCCTACCACCAGGAGGGGGAGGACGGACACGACACGATCGAGTGGGTGGCACGGCAGCCGTGGAGCAACGGCCGCGTCGGCACGTTCGGCCTGTCGTACCCGGGCGCGGTCCAGTGGCTGGCGGCGATGGAGGCACCCCCCTCCCTGAAGGCGATCTTCCCGGCGATGACCTTTGCGACGGGGCGCCACTTCTTCCATCACGGCGGAGCACTCGATCACGCCTGGATTCCCTGGATTGAAATGAACATCGCCCCGGACGAAAGAGGGCGCCGCGGGCTCCCCGGCCCGAAGATCTACCGCGAGGCCCGCGCTCGGTGGCGTGAGAAAAAATGGGAGTGGGAGGGATACATGCCACTCGTCGGCTTCCCAAGGCTGCAGGAGATCGCGCCCTGGTATTACGAGTGGCTGCGGCATCCGGACGACGGTCCGTTCTGGGCGTTCGCGGATGTTCAGGCGGCCCACGGACGGATCACGGTGCCGGCTCTCAATTTTTCGGGCTGGTTCGACAATAACTACGGTCCTCTGGGGGCGATCGCCAACTTCAACGGGATGCGGCAGCGGGCCGCCACCGAGGAGGCCCGGCGCGGCCAGAAGCTGATCCTGGGCCCCTGGGATCATGGCGATCCGAACGAATACGAGACGCATGTGGGAGAGCTCGATTTCGGCATCAATACGACGTTCGACTACTTTGGTCTGATCCTCCGCTGGCATGACCGGTGGCTGAAGGGGATCCAAAACGGGGTCGACGACTGGCCGCCGGTTCAGATCTTCGTCATGGGGGAGAACGTCTGGCGCGCCGAAGAGGAGTGGCCCCCCGCGCGGGCACAATACGAGCCGTACTACCTGAGGAGCGGCGGCGCCGCCAACGGCGCCGGAGGCGACGGGCGAATCACCACGACGCCCCCCCCCGTGGGAGAGCCACCGGATCGGTACGTCTATGATCCGAAAATACCGGTCACGTATGAGAATTTCGAATCGACCGGTCCGTTCGATCACGCCCCCATCCAGGCGCGGAAGGATGTCCTCGTCTACACGTCGGCTCCCCTCGACCGGGACCTGGAGGTCACCGGACCGATTACAGCCGATCTTTGGATCGCGAGCAGCGCGATCGATACGGACTTCGGGGTCACGTTGCTGGACGTTCATCCCGACGGGCGGGCCTTCAACGTGATGCCGAACGAGGCGGGTTACCTCCGCATTCGATATCGCGACTCAGAATCGAACCCGACCTTCATCACGCCCGGTGAGCCAACCGCAATCCGGATCGGCAACATGGTCACGAGTAACCTGTTCCGGAAGGGACACCGCATCCGCGTGCTGATCACGTCGAGCCGGTTCCCGGTCTTCGACCGCAACACGAATACCGGGGAGAATCCGGCCGAAGCGGTCCGCATGGAACCGGCCCAACAGACGGTGTTCCATGACGCCACCCGCGCCTCCCGGGTCACGCTCCCGATTATCCCGCGGGACGGGGGCGGCTGAATCGATCACCTCGATGCCCAGACTCCGCATGTATAATCAGGGTGGCGCGGAAATACCATCGATGTTTCGTCCAGGCCGACCACTGGATCACGACTCGGAGGGTGGGGAGAGATGACGGACGAAAGCGACAAAAGAAAACACTTCCGGCCGATGGCGTACCTCGAGATCAAGGTCCTGCCAGGTGGGAGCGCCGAGATCCCGTCCGATCTGAAGCTCGAGACGATCGATGTTGCCGTCGGGGGGCTGCGCTGCGCGGCGAACGTATTTCTCGAGACCGGCACCGAGCTGCGGGTGACGCTCGAACTGGTCGGCGGCGAATTGCGCGAGCCGGAGACGATCGTCGGCGACGTTCGGGTCCTGCGCTGCACATGGCGTCCCGATCAGCCGACCAAGCGTCGCTACGAAGTGGCTCTCTCGTTCGTTCAGCTGTCGTCCCAGGAAAAGAAGCGGCTTCAACGCTACCTCAGCAGCCTCTGACCGCCCGATGGCGCGCCCGACGTCCGCCGGCCGACAGGACGATCGCTGGGAGCGATGGGTTCGCGAGCTGCGCAAGGGTCCCTCCCGGCCGTTCCCGGAGCACCTCGAGGCGTTCCGCACCATCTTCAACAATCGCCGTCCCAGGGACGGCCCGCCTCTCGTATGGCGTCCCTCGCGATCCGAGATGTGGAACTCGAATCTGGGACGCTTCATGGCGGAGCGGAAGGTCCGCGACTTTCGCGATCTGCACGCCTGGTCGGTTCGCGAGAGGGGGGAGTTCTGGGGCGCGGCGATCGAGAGGCTCGGCATCGTCTTTGCCCGGCGGCCCGACCTGATCCTCGACCTCGCTGGCGGGATCGAGAACCCGCGCTGGCTGTCCGGCGCACGGTTGAGCATCGTCGACAGCTGTTTCAAGGCGGCCGCCGCCACGCCGGCGATTATCGCCGGTGCCGAGGGGACCGACCGTCTGGAGATCATCAACCGCGGTGAACTGGAGACGCTCGTGAACCGCGTGGCCGCCGGGGTGCGGCGGCGCGGGTTCGAACGCGGTGACGGGATCGCGCTGTACATGCCGATGACACTTGAGTGCGTGGCGGCCTACCTCGGCATTATCCGGGCCGGATGTCGGGTGATCTCGGTGGCCGACAGCTTCTCCCCGCGGGAGCTGGCGCGGCGCTGTCGGTTGGGCAACGCGGAGGCCGTCCTGACCGTCGAGTCGTACATGAGGGCCGGGAAGAGGATCGATCTCCTGTCGAAGGTGATCGAGGCCGATGTGCCGAAGGTGATCGTGATCCCGGCGAAGTCGAGCGGCTCACCGAGTGATCTCCGGCTGCGCACGCAGGATTTGACGTGGGAGGATCTCCTTGCCACGCCGGGAGGGCTCGAGCCGGGTGGGCCCGATCCGGATGAGGTGATCAACGTTCTGTTCTCCTCGGGAACCACCGCCGAGCCGAAGGCGATTCCCTGGACCCACCTCACGCCGATCAAGTGCGCCATGGACGGCCATTTCCATCACGACATCCGCGGCGGAGAGGTCGTCGCCTGGCCGACCAACATCGGCTGGATGATGGGGCCGTGGCTGATCTACGCGTCGCTCATCAACGATGCCGCGATGGCGCTCTACGAAGGGGCCCCGACCGGCGAAGGGTTCGCGCGGTTCGTCCGGAACGCAGGTGTCACGATGTTGGGCGTCATCCCCTCGATGGTGCGCGCCTGGCGCGGGAGCGGGATGGTGGAGGAGCGGGCCTGGGATGCGGTGCGGGTCTTCTCGTCGACCGGTGAGCCGTCGAACCGCGAGGATTATCTGTGGCTGATGAGCCGTGCGGGTTACCGTGCTCCGGTTATCGAGTACCTGGGCGGCACCGAGATCGGCGGCGGCCACATCACCGGGACGGTCGTCCAGCCCGCCTCGCCGGCGACGTTTACGACCCCGGCGCTGGGGATCGATTTCACCATTCTCGACGAGGCCGGCCGCGAGGCGTCGGAGGGGGAAACAGGTGAGCTGTTCCTGATCCCGCCCGCCATCGGGTTGTCACAGCGCCTGCTGCACCGGGACCACCACGAGGTGTACTACACCGGCTGCCCCGCGGGGCCGGGTGGGCAGATCCTGCGCCGGCACGGGGATCAGATCGCCCGGTTGCCCGAAGGGTTTTTCAAGGCGGAGGGGCGATCGGACGACACCATGAACCTGGGTGGAATCAAGGTCGGTGCGCTCGAACTCGAGCGGGTCGTCGATGAGCACCCGGAGGTTTTCGAGAGCGCGGCGGTCGCGGTCCGGCCAGGCGGAGAAGGGGCTGACCGGCTGGTCCTGTTCGTCGTTCCCACCGGGGAGGTTGACCGGGATCGCCTGGCGGCCGATCTGAAGAGTCGCATCGCCGTGCGCCTCAATCCGCTATTCAGGATTCATGACCTGGTGCTGGTCGCCGATCTGCCCCGCACCCCCTCCAACAAGCTGATGCGACGCGAGCTGCGGAGTCGATACGGCGGCTGAGCAGGGGTGATCGAAGCCCGGGGCAGGAGGCAGCTTCAGATCGCGACGTCCTTGATGACGTCCAAGATGAGGCGGGACGCACCATCCATCAGGACGATGTCGGCGCCGACACGAATCCGCACGTGTCCCTCCGGGATTCTCGAAAGCTGTTTTTCCAGCTTGGCAGGCAATCGATCCCCATCCAACCCGGGAGGAAGGTGTCCTCTGCGCGCGATCTGTTTGCGCAGCCCCGGCGGCAGTTGCTTCTTCTTCGCGAGACCGGGTGGCAGGTTCGCGCGGCGGCTTTCGTAGTGGTGCCGGATCGTGCGCCGGTCATCGTCGGTGAACAAAATGTCAACGCCGACGCGGGAGCCGCGATACGAAACCCCTCCCGAGACGGTGGAGCCGGAGGTGATCGCACAGCCAGTCGCGACCGGCACGCAGAAGGCGAGCAGCAGGACGTATACGATCCTCGCACCGGTTTCCTTCATCATCATCGGCTCTCCTCGAAAAGCGTAGCCAGGATCGGTCCGTATCTCATTGGATTCCTCACAGCACGGTGGCTGCGCCGTTGTCTCGATCAGAGCACGGAGATGGGGGAAGCGTCAACGTCCCCGGCCCGATTTGAAGAGATGGCCCGTCCGCCTCAACACCATCCGACCCGCCGCGATCGTAGCTCGTAACCGTTGACTGTGGCCGATTTGCCGGTATATTTACGCCGCTCATTCCAGTGGATCGGCCGGAAACCGGGATAGCGCAGGCTGCATATTCCCCGGCCTTGGAGATGCTCAGGCGGTCATGCTGATGACAGGCAGGAAGCACACCCGCGTCATAAGATCGGCGTTATTGGTCGTTTTGCTGTCGATTTTCGCCGGTGCGCCGGCCGGGGCGATCTGTCTCCTCCCCAATGAGCCTTTTCAGGTCCTCGATTTCCACCTCGACATCGATCCGGCTGACTGGGACGCCATCCGGCACGATACGACCTTCAACGATGAACGGTCGGCGATGTTCCACTGCGGCGACGAGATCCCTGGCCTCGTGTCGGTGCGGCGTAAGCCAACGATCGCCATCCCGAGCGAGGCCGATCCGCGCAAGGTTTCACTGAAGATCGATCTCGACGAGTTCGTGCTGGGTCAGGAGTGGAACTCGCACAGAAAGTTCAATCTGGAGAACGGCGGGCCGGGAGCGCTCGTGCGCGAGGGGGTGGCGTGGCTGCTCATGGCGCGTGCCGGCGTGATCACCAGCGGTGCGACGTGGGTCAGGCTTCACGTGAACGGCGAGGTGATCGGGATCTACATCCGGGCCGAGCAGATCGATAAGGCTTTCTTGCGGCGCCATCTGAACGAGGATCTCGGATTCCT
>JAPUIN010000289.1 GCA_027297005.1 Acidobacteriota bacterium | reverse complement strand
TTCTTCGTGTGGTTCAGGCGCTGCCGCGGACCCAGCGCGGCAAGCCTGACTTGACCCGAATCCGGGATCTGCTCGCATCCGATCGCGCAGCGTCTCGGGCGGACTGACTCAGTCGCAGGGTTGCCTGAAGCTCATACCGCCCGGCCCAGGAGCAGGCCGGAGCAACTCCCTCCCCATGAACCGCCGTTCACCAGGATGTGAAGCGCGTCTTGCCTGCGAGGCCCACGTTCACTCGCGGGGCGAGCGGGCGGATGACCAGCATCACCCGGCGGCTGTCGATCCTTCAGCGCCAGGATTGCGGCGGCGACTCCGAACGCTCCCGCGCCCGCGAGCTGACCAACCACCTGCGATGGGGATCCGAGGAGAAAATCCTCGGGTCGATTCTTTTCGGAGAGAATGACGCGCTCCAACGCCTCGCACTCGGCTCGTTCCGCGCCGGGATCGCCACAGGCATGAAGCATGGCACCGTCCAGCTCCTGTGGTGCCACGCCGGAGGCCTCGAGTGTACGACGCATCATCTCCGCCCACACATCGACGGAGTGACTCCAGCCGATATCTGTTGCATGCGGATCCGATACCGCCGCGCAGCCGAGCACCTCCGCATATGGCTCGACACCCCGGCGACGGGCCCCTTCCTCAGTTTCCAGAATGAAACAGGCCGCTCCTTCTCCCGGGGCTCGGTTGCGGGAGCCGGATACGTGCGCCAATGATCTTCGCGCGACGGGGCTGCCCCGGGCTGGTATCGCTCCCAGGCGCGCCAGGACCACCAGGAGCGCTGCAGGCATTTCCTCAATCCCGCCCGCAAAGGCGAGATCGATTCTGCCGTCACGGATGGCGCGAGCCGCAGTCTGCACCGCCATGAGACCGGAGGCGGCCCCGCACGTCAGCGTAACGTTAAAACCTCTACAGTCGAGATCGATCGCGGCATGGCCGGCGGGTGCGTTCGCTACGGATTCCGAAAACAGGAATGGGTTACCGAGGCCCATCCCGTCGTGGTGCACGATGTCCAGGTACTTGATCGTGTTCTCCAGAGAGCCGAGACAGGTGCCCAGGACGACACCGGCCCTCTCAGGATCCGGGGTTGCGGTCATCTGGGCATCAGCGCGCGCCTGAAGACAGGCCACGACCCAGTTCTGCGACAGGAGACTCATCCGACGCCGGCGCGCCGGAGGCAGGAAGGCGCCCCGGTCGATATCCGGGATTCGCGCCACCTCGGTCTCCAGCCACTCCCCGACGCCCAATTCGATGCGCTCCGCTCGTGCCAAACCGGTCCCCGCTTCGAGAGCCCGTCCGAGATCCTCCATCCGCGATCCGGCGGCACTGAGACAGCCGGCTCCGCTAATGACGATTCGACGGCTCATGAGCCCCCTGCACGGCGAAAAACGAGACAAGTGTTCGTTCCTCCGAAGCCGAAGCTGTTGCTGATCGCCACCTCGAGCCGCCTGCTTCGAGATCGGGAAGAGACGAAATCGATCGCCGTATCTCCTTCATGTCGGCGCAGTCCCAGCGTGGGTGGGACGAGATCGTTGCGCAGGGCGAGGACAACGGTCACAGACTCGACGCCGCCGGCGCCTCCAAGGAGATGTCCGACCATGGACTTCGTTGAAGAGACTTGAACGTGGTCGAGATCCTCCTTGAACAGCGCCGTGATGGCATGGATTTCGGCGGCATCATTGGTCGGGGTTCCGGTTCCATGGGCGTTGATGTAGTCGACCTCTGCCGGTCGCAATCCGGATCGCTCGAGTGCCTGGCGCATCGCGGCCAGCGCGCCGCGACCATCCGGGTGGGGAGTGGTCATATGGTGTGCATCACAGCTCGTTCCATAGTCCAGGAATTCCGCCTGCGGTTGCGCGCCGCGCTCGACGGCGGTATCCCAATCCTCCAGAACGAGAATCCCCGCTCCCTCCCCAAGCGACATTCCGTCGCGTTCTGAATCGAATGGACGGCACGGGCGGGGGCTGAGGAGCCTCAGGGAATTGAAGCCGGAATAGGTTAGACGACAGAGCGCGTCGCCGCCACCCGCAACCATGCCCTTGACCTCGCGATTACGTATCAGATCGGCCGCCAGACCGATCGCGAGTGACGCGGAGGAACAGGCCGTCATATTGCTCAGGCGGGGACCGCTGATTCCTGCGAATCTGGCTACTGCGTCAGCCGGTGTGTGGGTTGGAATATGCAGAAAGGGGCGGACCGGGGCCCGGCTCCACCCTCTGTCGCTGACTTCGGCAAGCGCCCTCTCCCCCTCCAGCATCCCCGCCGTGGAGCAGCCCAGGGAGATGCCAAAGCCATCGAGGTCGGTGCCTGGCCGGAGTCCAGCCTGCACCAGCGATTCGGATGCGGCCATGATGCAGAACCGGTCGCTGCGGGAGAGCCGACCGCGTCGTGCAATGTGAGTCAGTGTTGGCTCGGGGGCCTGGCCGCCGATAGCGGAGAGACAGCCACTGATCTCAAACAGGCTCAGGGGTCGAATGCCGCACCGTCCTTCACCCAGAGCCGTCAGGTACTCCACCGCGTTCGACCCGAGCGCTGACACCACACCGATGCCGGTAATGGCGATGCGGCGGGGCGCTTTCATGCGGTCCTTGTGGCTCCCCCGTCGACTGGCGATCGTGACGGGGGCTCGAAGACGGGACGAAGGTTCTGGCGGGGGGCGAGTGGTATGAACCTCTGCAGGCGTACGATGGAATAAAACAGGGCCAGTCGCCACCGCAGCGGCCATCGTCTTTCGACACACCCGGCGAGCAGACTGATGACGGCAGGGGTCAGGCGCAGGCGTTTCCCCGGGCTCAAGCAGACATCCGTGAAGCCGGGCTGGTAGAAGCGCTGTGCCAGCCCAGTGTACATGTCAACCTGTCGCCTCACCGCCCGTTCATATCCCCGAAAAGACCGGGGGGACAGGTCGTGGTTTTCCAGGGCTTCGAGCAGTGCCTTGGCGGCAAGTTCGCCGCTCGACATGGCCAGGTAAACACCGCTCGAGAAGATCGGGTCAACAAAGCTGGCTGCATCACCCACCAGCAGATAGCCATCCCCCCGCAGGCGCCTACAGCGATAGCTCCAGTCGCTCGCAGCCATTACGGGAGAGACGCGTCGCGCCTGCCGCAGCCGCTTTTCGGCAGCCGGGCAACTCGCGACAGCCGCCTCGAAAGCCTCCTCGGGCTGCAGTCCCGATTCTTTGAGTCTTCGACCATTCAATACCAGCCCGATGCTGGTGATGGCACCCTTCAGGGGGATGAACCAGAACCAGCCATCGCTCATCAGGATCAGAACGATGTTCCCCTCGTCGCGCCCCGGTGAACGTGGAACATTCTCAAAGTGTGCAAACAGAGCGACCTTTCGCAGGTGTCGGTTCATGCGCCGCACACCCATGCGGCTTCCGAGCATGGAGTCGCGGCCGCTGGCATCGAGGATGAAACGGGCGTGGATTTCGCTCTCGTTCCCTGTCAAATCGCGCACTCGCAGTCGAGCACCGGTGCGGCTCGACGGGACCGCCGACAGAACGGAGTGCCCTTGATAAATCTCAGCCCCTCGGGCATCAGCGGTGTCAAGGAGCATCTGATCGAACCTCGAGCGCAGCACCTGATAGCACATCGGTCTGCCCGGGATGAGTCCGTTTTCAAAGTGAAAGACTTCGTGCGCCTCTCCATCGCCTGAGATAAACTCCGCTCCCCATTTCTGAATGAAATTCTCCTCGAGCTGATCCCTGATACCCAGCCTGGCGAAAATATCCATGTTGAAGGGTAGGAGTGATTCGCCGATGTGAAAGCGGGGGAACTGCTCGCGCTCAAACACCGAGACACGCGCGCCGCCGCCGGCCAGAAATGCAGCAGCTGTGGAGCCTGCCGGCCCACCACCAATGACAGCGACGTCGAAATCCTCGCGCATGTGATCTATCCCGCCCTGGGGTGACGTCGAATCAGGTAGGCGCGTGTTCCGCCGGCGATCAATCCAAGGATAAGACCCGACGCGACGCCCAGGATCAGACCTCCGACCAGCCACGCGCGGAAGACCACGAGCCCCAGGGTCGACTCGACCTGAAAGCTGCCGGATCCGAGGCCGAGCCAGCCTCCTATCCGTACGCTTGCGACGATGAGGATAGGGGCCAGAAGTGGATTGCTGATCTGAGTGGCGAGGGCCGCGCCGGCCAGATTGACTCGCAGCAAGGCTGCCAGCATCAGCGCAATGCCAAGATGCATCCCGTAGAACGGCGTCATGCCAACCATCGTTCCCAACGCGACACCCGCTCCCAGCTCGAGTGGGGAACATCGCTCGTGAACAAAGATCGATACGACCCGCCTCCAGAACGACCGGATGGGTCGCCACAGAGTGGGCTTCTCATCCGCGATCTGCGCGTTCCTTTGATCCACCGCGTCATCCCGCAGTCCGACTGCCTGCCCTCTCGGGATCAGGAATCCGGACCGCTCACGCCTGCAGCCCAGAACGGCGGGAAGCCGTTCGGGCCATGTTAGAATAACATGCTCATTTGTCCTCCCGCGGTCGAACCGGCGCTGAATGGCACCTCCGGCGCGGGAGACGGTACCCCCGCGTTCCTGAGAGGAAGATTCCCGTCGTGACGCTTCGCAAGGCGGATCTACACGTCCACACTCGGCATTCCGGATGGCAGCATCTCCCCATGATCGATGCGCTGGATTGCTATTCGGATCCGGTTCGGGTGGTGGAGACTGCGCTCGATCGTGGTATGGACTATGTCGCGCTGACCGACCACAATTCTATTGGTGGCTGGCAGGAGGTTTTGTCCCGGCGACCCGACCTCGGCCGGCATGTGATCCCGGGCGTCGAACTGGACTGTGTCTTTCCGGAGTGGGGCCTGAAAATCCATGTCAACGTTCTGGGGATCACCGAGGAGCAGCATCTCACGCTACTGTGCCTGCGATCAGATATCCATCGGCTTTTGAACTATGCAGAGAGCGATAATCTCGTCGTCGTATTCAATCACCCTTTGCGCACTGTTTGGAGGCAGCCACGTTTAGCCGAGTTTCTGGAGTATGCTCTGCCACTCTTCAAGCGCTACGAGGTGCTCAACGGTTCCTCCCCGTGTCAGGGTAACCGCGCGGCCTCAGCCTTGGCCGCGATTCTCCATCGCTCCGGATCCCGAGTGGGTGGCAGTGATGCCCATACCCTGCGCCGCGTGGCCCAGGCATACACGCTTGCTGTCGGCGACACGCAAGAGGAGTTTCTGGAGAGCGTGCGCCGCGGCCCTTCCTTCATAGGTGGTGCAGAGTCCGGTGTCGTGGGAGTCATCGCGGATATCTACCGTGTCGTGGGTAGCTACTACGCTTCGCTGTGGGGTCCGATGTTTCGCGGAGATCCCGCACGCAGGCTTCGCAATCAGCTTTGGGCCCTCATTCTCCTGCCCGGCTCACTGATCATGCCAGCTTTGTTGGGTGGTATGAACCACGCGCAGCATGCGTCTCTCGGGTGGTGGCTACAGCGTTACGCACGCTCCGGCCGACCAGCAGTCGGGAGTGCCCCCGAACTGAGAAAGAATCCGGAGTGAACCGCTCGTTTTGATGGGGGAACGAACTGGCTCTACCCATCCTTCTCCTTCGGGCAAATCTTGAGACGGTTCTGCACCGCCCTGACTTTCTTGACCGCACGCGCGATATCCCCCGCCTTTCCTCGCTGAGACCGTGTCTCCACACACCCATGGAGGGACACCACACACTCCTCTGTATCTACGTTGATCTTGAAAGCCTTAATCCCATCATCAGCCAGAAGACGCGTCTTAACCTTCGCTGTGATCCAGGCATCGGGGCAGTCGTCGGCGAGGAGCCACTCCCCTGAGAATCCAGCGAGAACCGCCAGCGTGACCGGCAGCATAATCCAGGTACACTTCGTGAGTCTGCTGCGATATCTGTTCATGAACTCACCTCCGGGGTGATACTCTCAGTGCGAAGCTGCTTGTGGTCAAGTCGTCATGATCAGGAGAGAGAAAATGAGACTTCGTACGCGACGCTCTCGTTTCGTTCTGCTTTGCATGTGCGTTTTCGCGATCTGTTTTGCGACGCAAGATTCAGCACGCACAAGTGATGACGAGAACAATCGCGCTATCTTTTCTGAAGAGTTCGGTTTTGTTGTCAATGAGCGAATCCCGCTCGACGTAACGATCGGTCGTGTTCATGTCGCCGTGATCACGACTGAAGTCAGAGCATCGGGCAGAGATACCTACCGACTCACATTCAGGCTGGAGGCGGAGAATCCGAAAGGCCACGATCAAACCATTGCAGTCAGGATCGAGGTCCTCGATGAGCGGGGTGATCTCATCAGGTCAGTTGAAACGACAAAGGACATCGAAGAGAAGGAATCGAAGAAGCTGAAGATCGTGCTCCATCTTGACTCTCCTCCGCTCGAGATTGTCGAAAGCTTCCATCTCGAGATGCAGGCGTGGGACGATTGATGCATCGGTGATTCCCGGCAACGGTGGATCCTCCCCGCCTCGGAGTCGGTGGCTTCGCTGTCCAACCGCGTGGATCTCAGTGTCCATGATAATCCGTTTCGTGCCCCCGGTACCATACATTAAGGATCTCGCTGGCGTCCCGTAGACGCTGATCACGCGCCGTGCCGCGGCATGGTTCAGGTATCAAGCCAGCGGACGCCACGCGACCCTGCAAGAGGATCCTCCTCCGCGGCACGCGGGATCTTTCGTGCCACCACCGGGGATCGAAACCGGGCGCTCGAGCGATAGCGGATTCTCCCGCACCGCCCTCGATTCCGGGCTATGATGACGCCACGCGATACACGGGGGCGCATCCGGATCGTTCCGGCTCCGGACCGGCCACTCAAATCGAAAGACAGGATTGTTCATGGCGCTGGCTCCGGGTGGGGCGCTCGCTCACTACCGCATCATCGAGAAGATCGGCGAGGGTGGGATGGGAGAGGCCTGGAAGGCCGAGGACACGGCGCTCGGTCGCATCGTCGCGATCAAGGTTCTGCCGGCCGATGTCGCCCGTGACGAGAAGCGACGCCGGATGTTTCTGGACGAGGCCCGGCGCGCTTCCTCCCTCAGCAACGCCCACATCGTCCAGGTGCACGAACTGGGGCGCGAAGGGGATCTTGACTTCATCGTGATGGAGTATGTCGAGGGAAGTTCGTTGAGCGCGCTCGCTCACAGGCGCCACCTACCGCCCGGGGGTCGGCGATTCAATCCACCCTGTGGTAGAGAGACCTGCCGTAGATGAAGTCGATCCCGCCATTCTCTGACGTCATGAATTCGACCGGGTACTTCAGGCCGTTCGACAGGACGTAGAACGTCGTTGAGGCGAGCGAGGGATCCTCGGGGATCAGCGGCGTGAGTGTCACGTTTTCTGGATTCAGCGGAGACCGGTATTCCATGTACAGCATGCCCCCCTTGATGATCACCTTCATCCTGTCGAGGCCGCGGTAGATCGCGTAGTCGCCGGCCAGTTGTTTCATCCGCTTCCGGATCTGTAGCGCCGGGATCACATCATCCGGGTTTTTCCCCATCAACAGGGCGAGCGCGCTGTCGGCGATCCTGGAGTACGACATCCCGGAGGCATTCCCCATCATGACGACCCCGGCCTTGATGTCGGGGACGATCGCCATGTAGGCGGTCGTCACGATGATCGATCCGCCGTGGCTCAACTTTTCATGGCCGAGAAAATCGGAGGTGATGCCGAGGCCGTAACCATACCCGTACGGACCGTAGTGACCATTGAGTCGCTTGATCTGGACGGTCTGCATTTTCCGAATCGACTTCTTGCTCGCCAGCCGGCCG